>CAYRIG010000048.1:0-8533 GCA_964424315.1 uncultured Dehalococcoidia bacterium
TGACTATGCCGGCTTTCTCTCCATATTATCCGATGCCTCCAGCAAGATATAGAGGAGTCCGTATGCATAGTGTTTTTTTTCAGGCATCATTAGACGCAGTAAATCGGATTTTGCCCGACTGTTTCGAGCCTTCACAAGACGGTTTGTGCGTAGCGACTGGTTTAACCGTGCCTTGGTCGGCTAATTATGGGCAATTTCAGGAAAGCTATTTGACAGTCAAATGTGGCTATAAAGGTAAAGTTGGATACTTCGCTCCGGTAGCATTTTTAAACTCTCGATCCAGTATACCTGCTGGTAGGGAAATATATGGAACTCCTAAAGTTTTCGCTGATATAGAAGTTGGTATGGATGAGAGAGTTATGTTTACAAAGACAACGATAGCAGGATCTCCTGTACTTGGAATTAGAAGCACCATGAATCAAAGTGCAGATATAACTGATATTCCTGAAACAAAGCCTTCATGGAGGTTGAAAGTCATACCTAGAGTTGACGGTAAAGGGGTCGATGTTATGCAGTTGATTGATGGTTCAAAAGTTGCAAATGATGTTTCTATAAGAGTTTGCCGTAAAGGAGATGGAATAGTTGAGTTTGCACCTTCTCCTATATACGATTTGTCAGATTTCAAACCAATCGAATATTTTAGTGCGTATTATTTAGAAATGGATTTCACTGAGGGTTATGGAGAGATTGTGCATGACTTTCTAAAATAAAGTATTATTTTAGGTAGAATAAAGGATTTTAAAATGCAGCATATCAAAAATAAAAATGGTGACTGGGCTTATGTAATAGGTCCGTATAAACCGCCGGTTGCCAACGTTGATTCTGGAGAGACGTTTGTTGTTGAAACTATGGATGCTTTTGAAAACAGGATAGATTCCGTAGATGCAGATATTACTAAAATAATACAAATGCCTTTCGTAAACCCATTAACTGGACCTATTTATGTTAATGGAGCCGAAAAAGGCGATACTCTTTGTGTAACGATTAATTCCATAAAATGTACTAGAGATTATGGAGTAAGTGCACTAATTCCTGAATTTGGAGGTTTATGTTCGACTGTTTTTACCAGAACACTTAACCCTCCTTTACCTGCTAGAGTCATGATCCATCCAATAAATAATGGGGAAGTTATATTTTCGGAAGAACTAGATATACCAGCTATTCCATACGAACCCTTTTATGGAACTATTGGAACCGCCCCTGAACTTGAAGCAATTTCTTCACTTTCTCCTGGGTTCCATGGAGGAAATATGGATGCAGCAGATGTATGTCCTGGGAATAAGATATTTTTGCCTGTAAGAGTTCCTGGAGCAGGACTTTTTATTGGTGATGGACATGCAGCACAAGGTGATGCGGAAGTATGTGGCGTAGCGACTGAAATTCCAACTGAAGGAGTGATAAAAGTAGATGTTATTAAACATAATAATATTAATTCTCCTAGGATAGAATCATCAGACTATATTATGACTGTTGGAAGTGCTAAACCGATGGAGGATGCTGCTAGAATTGCATTCTATGAATTAGTTATGTGGTTGGAATCTGAGTATGGAATAGAAAAATTGATGGCTTATCAATTATGTTCTCAGGTCGCGAGAGTAAGATTGGCAAATATGGTCGACATATTGTATTCAGTTGTCGCTAAATTCCCAAAAACGTATTTGCCACAACACGTTTAACCAAGGGTATATATGGATTCAAATTTTTGGTTCACACTTATTTTTCTTATATCAGGTTGTACTCTATGGTTGGTCTGGTATTCTTTTGATTTGCGTAGGAGAGGAGGTTGGAATACCCTGAAAGATGATTTAATTGAGTGGAGTTTGCCGGTTATCGTCATAATGTCCATACTGATTTTAGTAGTTACTATTCTTTTGTTGTTTGGGAATTAGAACCATGCAATAATTCAAAACAATATTTATCTGAGGTATAAATTTGAGTTATTTAAACAAAATGTTTTCATTGGATGGGAAAGTAAGTATTGTTACTGGTGGTAGTAGAGGACTTGGTAAAGGTATAGCACATGCTTTGCTTAAAGCCGGTTCTAAGGTTGTGGTCGTGGGTAGAGATAAAAATAGATTGGGGAAAACAGTGGATGAATTTAAAAACGATGGGTTATTGGCTTTTGGGTATCAATGCGATGTTGGGAAGAGAGATGAAATTGATAAATTGTTTGAATATGTAAATAACGATTTTGGCAGGATAGATGTACTTGTTAATAATGCTGGAGTAACTCAGTCTGCTCCGTTAACAGAATATCCTGATGAGATTTGGTGGCAAACATTAAGTGTTGATCTTTACGCACCTTTCGCTTTGTGCCGTGTCTTTTCTCCTTTGATGGCACAAGTTGGAGGAGGGTCAATTATAAATATAACTAGTATAAATGCGGAGCGTGGATTTTCGGACAATCCTGCTTATGCCGCTTCTAAAGGCGGGTTGAGGCAATTAACTAATGCTTTAGCCAATGATCTAGCTGCCTCTAACATACGGGTTAATACCGTTGGTCCTGGATATATGAGAACCGATATGACTTTAAAGAGTTGGGAAGATACTGAAAGACGCTCTAAATTGGAAGAGCGTACGATGTTAGGACGTTGGGGAGTTCCGGATGATTTAGCGGGTATTACTTTACTTTTAGCTTCAGAAGCTTCCTCTTACATTACCGGTCAGCATATCTATGTAGATGGTGGTTGGCTTGCCAAAGGAATGTGAATTAAGCTACCAATTGCAATACAAAATAATATCCGGGATTCCAAGCTTGGCATATTAAATATAATTCATTTTTGTATTCATACCAAACCGTATTATGTATATGATCGGCAAGTTCAATTTTTAAATCTTCTTTAGGCCGTATAGTAGACAAAACTTCATAAGTTTCTGCATCCAAAATATATATTGGGGCAGGTCTATTTTCATTTGGGTCATCTAAACTGCCTATTAAAGCCAAAGAACGTCCTTTCCATTCTATAAAATCTATTCCGCAAGGTTTGGAACCAGAAGGGATTCCAAATGATGCTTTAAATTCACCTTCAAGTGTAAAATGCTCTAATCTTGAATGTGGTCGATCCGTGATAGAAAGGTATTGTCCGTCTAATGAGGGGTTCAAACCATGGGCAGTACCGAATAGACCAGGCATTTCTGGGTTTTCTGTTTTGCCCGCAAAAATACTGGTCCATTTTTGAGTTGTTAAATCAACCGTAGTAATATAATTTGAACCATAGCCATCAGCTATGTAAACATCATTACCTATAATAGCTGTATCAGTAGGTTTATAAACCGCCGATTGATCTTTATATTCTTCAAATTCGGGTCTGGATAAAACAAAATCTACTTTCCCGTCAAGGGTTAACACAATGACTTTTTCTTCATTGTTTGCTGGTAAAATCAAACGGCGTTTGTTGTCAAAAGTACAAATTTTGGTGCCATGGAAATTCACAGAATTTAATCCGTTCGGTAATTCGATGATTTCCTGTTCCTTTAGATCATCGCTGATTCTAATAATTCCAGACCCAGGCATACCGTAATATATACCTCCACCAGACTCATCGTTTACCGCGAATCCTCCATGCAAGTCTACTTCACAACTGTATGTTTTCTTCGGCAATGTTCGCAAATCATCACGATGCGTAAATACAAACGGAGATTGTCCACTTACTTTCATAGCATCCACCTCTCTAATTTAAAAAATTATAAAATAAAGGTTAATTTGAAATTGTCCCGTGAGGGTCTATGACAAATTTCTTTGCTGCTCCTTTATCAAAATCTTGATATCCTTTCGGAGCGTCATCAAGTCCGATAACTGTAACGTTAGTTGCTTTTGAAATTTGGATTTTGTCGTACAAAATGGCTTGCATTAAATTTCTGTGATACCTCATAACTGGACATTGGCCTGTTGTGAAATTATGAGACTTGGCCCATCCTAATCCGATTCTTATTCCTAACATGCCGATTTTGGCGTTATCATCAACTCCTCCTGGGTCGCCAGTAACATAAAGCCCAGGGATACCTAGAGAACCTCCGGCTCGAGTGACTTCCATGATAGAGTTAAGTACGGTTGCAGGTTTTTCAACGCCGGAATCAGAGCCATGGCCTCTAGCCTCAAACCCAACGCAATCTACCGCAGCATCCACCTCTGGGGTTCCAACTATAGATTCAATTTGATCAGCTAAAGAAGCATCTTTACTTAAGTCCACGGTTTCACATCCAAAACTTTTTGCCTGTGCTAATCTTTCAGGAATCAAATCACCAACAATCACACAAGCTGCTCCAAGTAATTGAGCTGACGCGGCTGAAGCGAGTCCAACAGGCCCGGCTCCAGCTATATATACTATTGAACCCGGCCCTACGCCTGCTGTATATGCTCCGTGAAAACCCGTAGGGAATATATCTGATAATAAAGTCAAATCTTTAATCTTTTCCAATGCCTGTTCTCTGTTTGGGAATTTCAGAAGATTAAAGTCAGCATAAGGAATCATGACATATTCTGCTTGTCCACCAATCCATCCACCCATATCAACATAACCGTATGCAGCTCCAGGTCTGGCAGGATTTACATTTAGACAAATTCCTGTTTTGCCTTCTTTACAATTTTGGCAACGGCCACATGCAATATTAAACGGAACGGAGACTATGTCACCTATATCCAAAAATTCGACATCGCTACCTTTTTCAATAATTTCACCAGTAATCTCATGTCCAAGTATTAGTCCTGCAGGGGCTGTAGTACGACCACGTACCATATGTTGATCACTGCCACAAATATTAGTAGCTACAACCTTCAATATTACCCCATGATCACATTTTCTATCACCTAGTGCTAACTTTGGAAATTCAATAGACTGTACTTCGACTTTCCCTGTTTCTAGATATGCAACACCTCGATTAGTAGCCATAACCTGTAACTCCTTAAGTCTGATTTATACAAAAAAATAAATTAAATTCTAATTTTCCACAAGAATACAGATTGTAAATTAGAAATTCAAGGATAAATGTCCTTTTTGCAAAAGGATTTCATTTGTTTTTAATCAAAAAGAAACAGTTATATTTATGGTGGATTTTAGTATACTAGCCGCACTAACCTTTGCAATATTTTTACCAAAGAATATAAATAGTGTTTATATAAAACAGGTAGGTGTAATTATGGAGAAGTTTACAATTTCTCGTAATGATGATTTCTATGAAGCATTTGCTGATGTCGTAAAGACAAAAAATGGAGTGCTTATCTGTACCTATAGAGAAGCACTTACCCACTCCCCTGTACATGGTATAAATGGGAGTCCAGGGTTTTGTAGGATTATTGTGAGACGTAGCCTTGATGGTGGGCTTCATTGGGGCAATAGGCAAATCATCTGCGCAACGGAAGATTTAAAAGAGGGATTTGCATATAACTGCTCTAGGTTAATTGTTTTAACGAATGGCACGGTTATGTTGGTTGTGGACCGATTCCCGCCACTTCCAGAAGGTCAGAAATTTTATCATGAGCAAGGGATTATGGATGAAGGAAGCGTATGCAACATAATTTTCAGAAGTACAGATGATGGAAAGACATGGACTACCGCACAAGAAACATCAATAAATACAGGTATAGTACCGTCTATCAAAGAATTAAGTAATGGGGATTTGCTTTTAGGTGTCTGTAACGCAAATAGAGGAGGACAGCTCGTTCATCGAAGTGAGGATGGCGGATTGACTTGGAGTGATTATGTTTCTGTTCCTTTTGAGGGAGACTTAGATTTAAATGAAGGAGATTTTGTTGAACTTGATAATGGCACAATCGTACTCTATATGCGTGAGGACAACGAAGGTTTTACTGGATGGAGAAGTTACAGTAATGATGGGGGACGGTCGTGGTCTAAGGCAGTACGGTGCCGTATGTTGGCATGTAGAGGTCGGCCAAGCGTCGGATTACTAAGTACAGGTGAAGTCTTCATAACTTATAGAATTGCTATGCCCAAAATTTCTGGTCCAAGGGCGTTAGCTTTATTTGTTGAGAGCCAAGAGTGGTCTCTTCATGGAGACGATTTAACTGACTCCTTTAATTCCGAAGAGATGCAAAGGTTTCAAATTATAGATGTAGACCGAAATTTGGTTACTGATTCTGGGTATTCTGGATGGGTAGAGTTAGATGATGGTTCGATTTTAATTGTAAACTATATCAATGAAGATGCTCCACGTGCCTTTATTAGAGGATATATTTTAAATCGTAGGGATTGGATTCTATCTCCTCCAGGGAATATAGATTGGGTTGGTAAAGGCAATATTGATATGAATGATAGGCAGGTAGATGTTGGGTCCAAAGCTTATAGAAATTCAATAGAATAGATTTTTATTCTATAGTGGAAAAATAGTGGAGTATTTGGAGGCTCTTATGAATAAATCCCACTCTTTCAAATTGGGATACAATACGAATTCTTGGGGGAAAACACCAAATCTAGATGAAATGTTCAATGATATTGCTAAAGCTGGATGGAAAGGGGTAGAACTAATCAGTTTGTCTCTTGATTGGCTTGGTACCCCTAATCATTTGGCCAAGAAATTAAAAAATAACGGATTAGTAGTAGCTTCAATGTTTGGCCGTGTTGATGATATTAATAGTGATTCGAATAACATGTTGGAACGTGAAAAAAGACGAATTGAATACGGTGCAGAATTCGAAGCAGAAGTATACGCATTTACGGGGCCGCAAAGACCATTAAATCGCAAACCAACCGAAGATGAATTTAAAAGATTTGCTGAGCAGATACAAATATTGATTGAACATGCCTCAGGCTTAGGACAAGTATTGGCATTTCATGCACATCCAGCTTCATTAATAGAAACTGAACAGGAGCAAGATATATTGGTTTCCTATGTGCCTAAGCTGCAAATATGTTTGGATGTATCGGTATCAGCTTTAATGGGCGAAGATCCAATTGCTCAATTAAAAAAATATTCTGGTCGGTTAGGTTATGTCCATTTAAAAGATGTAGATCATGGTAAGTTTTGTGTTATGGGCCGTGGAAGAGGGTTGATTGATTTTATGCAGGTCAAGAACTCTTTAATTGATATTGGTTATGATGGTTGGGTGGTTGGAGAACTTGGAAGTGGAGCTGATACAGGGGCTATTGAGTCTTGTAATGAAAACCTAAAATATTTGAGATCTCTTGGGTATTGAATTGACTTAATGTCTCTAATTGATTAAAAGATTAATTTCAAAGGAGGTTGTGGATTGAATAAAATACCGCTTTGTTTGATTGGATGTGGAGGTATGGGTCATAGACATTTATTCGGATATAAAGAATTAGAAGACAGTGGTATAAGCAATGTGGAAGTTGTTGCTGTGTGTGATAACCAAAAGCAGAATGCAGATTTCGCTGCCAAAGAAGTAGAAAGATTTTTTGGGAAAAAACCTATGGTTTTTTATGATGTTGATGATGTGTTAAATAATTCTGAAATTGTTGCGGTTGATGTTGTATCTCAACCAGCTAGTCATCATTCTTTAGCGATACCTGCTTTGAAGGCGGGTAAACATGCCATGGTAGAAAAACCATTAGCTTTAACGATAAAAGCGTGTAAAGAAATAATTAAAGCAGCACAGAGTACTTCAACAGTGTTAGCAACAACAGAAAATTTAAGGAGAGATCCTAGTAATCGGTTGGTCAAAGCTATAATAGAAGAAGGCCTGATTGGTGATCCTTACTATATGGTTTCTAACGAGTTGGGAGGAGATGATACATTTAGAATAACCCCTTGGAGGCATCTGAAAAATATGGGTGCAATAGGTTTAGACTATGGTGTTCATATGGCAGATATTTTCCAATATTATTTAGGAAGGTTTGAACAGGTTTATGGTTGTGGGATGATAGTTGAACCTATTAGAAAAAAACCAGAAGCTGAAGTTTGGGAACTTGAATCTTACAAAACAAGATTTCAAACGTATCCCGATTTTATAGATGCAACCGGTGAAGATTCTGTGGTAGGAATGTATAAAACAGTGACCGGCGCCATGGTATCAATGGCATATATATCGGCTGGTAGAGGTGGAAGAGAATTTCAAAGAAGCCTTCATGGGCGTTGGGGGGCAATTTATGCTCCTGGCGACCGTAATGGCAAACCAGTTGTGTTAAAACTGGAAAATACGGTTGTTAAAGGGAATGATATTGCAAAATTACTTAATAAATTTCCCATAGATGAAATAACCGAAGTGTTTTTTGGCAAGGGAAATTTGACATATGAATTACCTAGTCAAGATATTGATTCCAAGCTCATGGCTATAGAATTTTATGATTTTGCTTCCGCTATAATCAATGGGGGTACTCCTGAAGTGACAGGTGAAGTTGGTATGCATGCAGTAGCTGCTATACTTGGCGCTTACGAATCAAGTCTACAGGGCAGAATGGTTACTTTTGATGAAATAATCTCAGAAGAAGTCACTCTTTATCAAGATGAAATAAATGAAGAACTAGGGTTTGATTAAAACCCCTTTCAGTTTATACAGGTTCACATGCATTAGAAGGATTTTTCAGATTTACGACAAGATTCCAATGGGGATAATCGA
>CAYRIG010000049.1:0-8517 GCA_964424315.1 uncultured Dehalococcoidia bacterium
CTAAGGCAGATGGAGATACTCGTGCGTTAGGCGATATTCCAAAAGTGACTCCTTCTTTGGCCGCCGCATTGTTGATTCAAGAACGAGCATCGGCAATAGGTTTTGATTGGTCGGAGTATGAGCAGGTTTTGGCTAAAGTGCCAGAAGAGATTGAAGAAATTAGAAAAGCCGAGACAATTGAAAAGCAAGAAGAAGAATTCGGAGACCTGTTGTTTTCCATAGTAAACGTAGCAAGGTGGACTGGTATAAATCCCGAACTAGCTTTGGAAACAGCCAATCGAAAATTCATTAAGCGGTTTGAAAAAATGAATCTTATTGCGAAGTCTCGAGGTGATAATCTTAGTGATATGGATTTCGTTGAAATGAATAGTCTTTGGGATAGAGTTAAAGTAGATGGCGGTTAGAAAAGCTGGTCAAAAAAATTCATGGTTAAATATCAATCTGCAAATATTATAGAATTCGAAAAATTAGCTGAAAAATTAGCTCGTGGCGCCGGGAGCATTATCAAAGAGCATTTTGGCCGTAAGGTCGGAATCGAATTCAAAAACGGTAAGAAAGTCGACCCTGTTACTGAAGTTGATTTCAAATGCCAAGCATTCATCTCAAATGAAATCAAGAAATATTACCCAGGCCATGAATTTATAGGGGAAGAAACAGACAAGACTAATGATAAGTCATATGGTGGTTCAAAATATGTATGGGTGGTTGATCCGCTAGATGGCACACTAAATTTCACGTCAAATTTCCCGTTGTTTAGTTCATCTGTTGCACTTCTTTATGATGGCGAGCCTATAGTTGGAGCAATTCATTTACCATGGCCATATAATGAAGACGGTATAGTTGTACATGCAAGTGTTGGCAATGGAGTGTTTTGTGATGGAGTAAAATTGGAAGATTTCTTGATAAGTCATTCAAAACCATCTGCATTGGGGGTGTTTCCTAACAGTAAAATTTGTAATGCAAGGTTGGAAATCGTGAAAGGGATTGAAAATCGAAATACGGGCAGTATTGCAATTGATCTTGCACTTGTGGGAATGGATGTTTTACGTTACGCGGTAGCTAAAAGGCCAAGGATTTGGGATGTAGCAGCAGGAATAACAATTGTAAGGGAGTCTGGCGGAGCAGTAAAACAAGTACGAGGGCCAAATAAATTAAGAAAAATTATTTTAGGCGAGGACGGAAAACTTGAAACGTTCCACAAATTTGAAACGGACCCGATAAATCAAGAATCCAATATCAAATTGTTAAAGAATTGGTGTGGAACGTTGGTTTTTGGGAACATTGATTAATTTGAAAACATTAAAGTCATATAAGTGGCCACGGAATATTATTATATGGATTCAATACAGGAATTATTCCTGCAGAAGTTAAACTATTTGTTCTAGATAAAAGTGAAAAGATTTCATCTTCTGAAATTAGCCTAAGTAAATTTAAGCGAAGGCTAGAATCTTGGGATAATTTTTCACCTAGAGATTCAAGGTTTATTATAAATTCATCATCGATTTTCGCTCCCCAGAATTCTAGCATTACTGTTCTTATTTTGAAATTTGAATGAAAACAAAGGCCATGGTCGATGCTCCATAAATTATTTTCTTTATCCAAAATGCAATGACCTGCTTTACGGTCCGCATTATTAACCAAGGTATCGAATATTGCTAATTCGATTAACCCCTTAAATTCTTCAGAGACTAAGTCGAAGTAGGTAACCTGTGGGTCGTGGTTTATGTATAATTGTATTGAGCCAATTCCAAAGGGGCCATCTCTTATTACTGTTTCAGGTATGTTTGGCCAACCAAGTTCTTTGCTGATAAGGAAAGCCGCATATTCGCGTTTATAAAGCGTCCCATTAGGAAAATCCCATAACGGCTTCTCGCCATCCTTCGGTTTGTATACAGCTTTTATAACGAGATTTTGTGAGTCATCTGATATTTCTATTAAATATGCATCGTTAGAACAACCAGGAAGCAACTCACATTTAGTTATCAGTCCGGTTTTCAGCAATTGAGTGTTGGAATGCATTTGTTTATTTAGTAACCGATTAAAATTGATATTTAGGGAACCCTAATTCATATCATGGAATCTCGAACCTTAGGTGGCCGTTTAGCTTGGGGCATCTGTGCTGAATGTCTTTATCTATAGGGGTTAAACACAAATTGCAAGTAGGCCTCCCGGCTGCACAAATCTCCAAAGCATTTTTTGCGAAGCGGATTATTATTTCAGGAGATATTTCGGATTTGATATGTATGGGTGTAGAGTCGGTTGATTCTTCATCTTGAATTGCCTCAATCATAAACAATTGGGTTTCTGGGTCGAATTCTAGGGCAATCTTTCCTACTCTAAATTCAATTATAGATGGATCTGGCTCTGAATCTTCGACGTCCTTCGCAGAGCCATCTAACTTTTTAGAAGAAACTTTTTCGGAGAGTTGGAACACTAATAGGCTTAGCTGAATTAAGTGTTCTTTCTCTACCCAAATATATATGAGGTGAGAGCTGGTTTTAGCAGATATTCTAAAAGTTCTATCTCCAGGTTCCCCGAATGACTCTGCAATTAAGTGTGTTATGTGTGTATGTTCATCCATGCCGTTTTTTCATGATATGATTTAAGTCTTAAGGTAGCAAGCTCTGAAAAATGATTTGTTAACAAGTTTTTAATGCAACTAACGTCATTGGCCTTTTTGGAAGTAAAATAATCCCTAATAATTTGTGATTGAAAGGAGAACTCTTTGAAAGAAATTGATCCTATAATAGTGATTTGTGTAGACGGGCTTGACCCAGAATATTTGGATGTGATTGACACTCCTAATATCGATAATCTGGTCCAAAAAGGATTTTATTGTGTTGGCCGGTCAATGTGGCCTTCGGTAACCAATGTAAACAACGTTTCAATACTTACTGGGAAATATCCAAGCAGTCACGGCATATGTTCCAATTATAGGTACGTGCAAGAGACAGGAGAAGAAATTTATATGGAATCTAGTGAATATATTTTGTCTCCTACAATATTTACTATGGCTAAAGAAAAAGGAATTAATACTCTTTTAGCAACTTCTAAAGATAAGTTGAGGACTCTTTTAGGTAAAGATGCTACTAATGTGATTTCTTCGGAACAACCTGATGACTGGATTATAAAGGAATTAGGAAAGCCTCCAGAAATATATTCGCTTGAAGTAAATGCTTGGACGATAAAAGCAGCCAGCGCTGCAATTGACAAATACAACCCTAGATTTGTTTATATAACTACCACGGACTATGCAATGCATAAATTCGCACCTGAAGATAGCGAGTCAAAGTTGCATTTGCATATGATTGATTCTGAAGTAGGTGATGTAGTGAGGAAATATCCAAATGCAACTATCATGATAAGTGCCGACCATGGCATGTCATCGAAAACGAATTTGGTGGATTTGGGCAAAATCCTTGCTGAAAAAGGAATCGAAAATCATTCGGTCCCCATAATTAAAGATAAATATGTGGCACACCACGCTAATCTTGGAGGTGGCTACATTATTTATTTAGAAGAAATAGATGTAAATAAAGCCATAGATGTTTTAAATAGAACCCCGGGCGTTGATGCTGCACTTTCTAGCGAGGATGCGGTAAACAAATTCCATTTGAACGCAGGCAGGATAGGGCAAATAGTTGTCAATGCCAACAAAGATACTGTATTTGGCAATACGGATGAAATAGAGTTGCCAAGTGGCTTGAGATCTCATGGCTCTGAACATGAAAGAGAAGTGCCTATTATTGGCTACAATTTGCAAAACAAAGAATTTGAATTTCGCGAAAATCGCGATATTGGCAGATATGTTATTAATGCATTGGAGCTTTAGAGATAATAGCCTCAATATTTATCTAGAGAGCCATAAGCCTGTAAGTTTTGTCAAATTGCCCCATCTGTATTAGAAGTTTTAGGTCGTATAAGCTGTAGTGCCCTCTCTATGTCTTGGTCATAGGTTGGAGGTTTTATTTCTAACCAATCCAAGATGGCGTCCTTGATTGAGAATGCGAAGAAGTGATTTCCACGCGGATTATAATGGTCCGTGTAATAGCGACTGACGTATTCAGTTGGAGATAGTCGGAAAGACTGAAACTCCTCTTGGTGCTTTTGGAGCGTATCAACGTACAGGTAGTTGTTATTGTTCAAATAGTCAACGAAGAGCTGGTCGAAACGAGGGATGCCCTCACAGCTATCGGCGACGTCATCTGCCATGAAACTCAAAAGTATCAGGAGTTTCTTGCCTTCTGATTGAGCAAAGGAGTTCATTTTTTCAACGATATTCATACTGGCTTTTAGCCCATAAGCTTTGAGCAAAACCAACGCTGTTTTGGAGACCGATTCACGGGAATTGAAGTCTGTTGGAAGTTCCAATAAATCAGCTATCGATTGAAGGACTTTGGTGTTAACATCTTTGGAATGTTGTTGAGCAAGGTAAACCTGTACGCCGAAATCATCTTTGAAAGTCTCGTAAACGTGATCAACGTCACAGAGCATATAAAGGGATTCAGGGGTTTTATATTGGTTTTCGACTTCTATGAATCCACCATGTTCGTCCAGCCGAATGTGGGCCCAAGGGGTCCCAAACAAGGACCATGTTTGTTTTGTTGATGAGACGGTACCATGAAGTAGCCGAACAAACTCATATTCGAATTTGGGAAGCCACCTCCACTTGAAGATGCTCCTGAAATGGTCGTCTGACCAGATGTTGAAGATCAGGTACTCTGCAGATGACTTGGTTTTTTCCATCTTCAGCATTCGCCGATATGCCTGGTATACTCCATATCCGCCTACACCAAAATTACGTATTGGTTCGCCGAAATGTGCCGCAAGATATTCCTGCCAAGACTCTCCGTCGCTGACCTGATTGCACTGTGTGAAGCTATTCCCGTAGGTGTTAATTCTGCAAGGTAAGCCAACAAAGTTTAGTGGCTTACGTTGTCCAGTAGGTAGAAATTGATTTATGGTGTAGCTTCCGTCGATGCCGTCATCCATTACGTAGTCTCGAGGTGCATAACCAAGATCACTATCAAACATGGTAAAGTTAAGTGCGTCATCGTCAAGGAATCTGTCCACCATCTCTCTGGTTAGGACCGCATCCTTAAGGAACTCTCGGGTAGTAATATCCCCATATTTATCTTGAGTGTATCCTTTAGCCCACTGTTGGTGCATTTGCTATACTCGCTTTTCTACAGGTTAGTGATTTTCAAAATGTCTTCATTATCATCGCTGCTAGATAGCCGGCACCAAAGCCGTTATCGATATTAACAACGCTTATTCCTGGTGCACATGAATTTAACATTGAGAGCAAAGCGGATAAACCATCATAGGAAGATCCGTATCCTGTGCTTGTTGGAACTGCAATCACGGGAACTTCTACCAATCCACCAACAACCGAAGCCAGCGCGCCTTCCATGCCTGCAACAACAATAATAACACTGGCTTTTTTAATTTTGGGCAAGGTTGTAAGTAACCTATGGATTCCAGCAACCCCTACATCAAAATGAGTCTCTGGTGCTAAACCCATAATTTGGGCAGTTATAAGTGCTTCTTTTGCAACTGGCATATCGGATGTTCCTGCAGTCAATATAGAGACGCCTTTTAACGGCGCTTTGCTAGGATTTTTGTCGATCGTTATTGTTTTAGCCGTTTCGTCAAAATTAGCTTCATTAAAGGAGGGCTCTATTTTTTTAAAGACTTCACAAGATGCTTTAGTAACTAATATTTTATCAGTTGTCGCTGTTAAAGCTTTAATAATGTCTAGGATTTGATTTGCAGATTTACCTTTGCCGTAAATCACTTCAGGGAAGCCTTTTCTAAGAGACCGGTGATGGTCAACTTTAGTATGAACAATATCTTCGTATGGAAATAAAGACAGAACATCTTCAACTTCTTCTGAAGTTATTTTGCCGCCCTTAAATTCATCGAGTAAATGTCTGAGCTGTATTTTATCTATTTTTACACCTCTCAAAGGATATTAACTTGATTATACTATCTTGACACTGGTCATTAAAATTGATGATATGATGAGTTGAATCGAAATAAGTGAATTTAAAAAAAATAGACATAATGGAAGTTCAATTTAAAGACATAAATCTTAAAAGAAAATATGATTCGCTTGCCCAAACTATGCGTGCAATGGAATCAACGATAGTTGCATATTCGGGAGGGGTAGACAGTACTTTGGTGGCAGCAGTAGCACACGAGAATTTAGGACATAAAGCTGTTATTGTTACGGCAAATTCTGCTAGTTTGGCCCCAAGGGAATTTAATGAGTTGTTAAAAATAGCCAGACAATCAAATTTTAATCATAGGGTTATTTATACTAAAGAAGTTCAAACGTCTCAATATAAGGAAAATACTCCCCAACGATGCTATTTTTGCAAGGAAGAACTTTATACCGAACTGAAAAAACTTGCATCAGATGAAGACATACACTGGATTGCTAATGGTACTAATGTTGATGATTTAGGAGATTTTCGACCTGGGTTAAAAGCAGCCAAGGATTTTATGATTAGAAGTCCGTTGGTAGAAGCTGATATCAACAAAAACGAAGTTCGGGCAATAGCCAAGGAAATAAAAATATCTAATTGGGATAAGCCTGCTCAGGCCTGTTTATCTTCTAGGGTTGCTTATGGGATTAAGATAACGGAGGGGATTTTAAATAGAATTTCTACAGCTGAAGAGCATGTGAAGCATTTTGGAATAGATCAAGTTAGGGTAAGACACCATGGAAATCTGGCAAGAATTGAAGTTCCAAAACAACAAATACCGATTCTGTTGGATCAAAATAACAATCAAAAGATAACAGAAAAATTAAAGGAATTAGGATACGTTTACGTTACTGTTGACCTACAAGGGTTTAGATCAGGTAGCATGAATGACCAGTTGGGTAATAAAATCCCGCAATAAAATGGTTTATGTATGAGATTAAATGGCAAAGTGTCAATAATCACCGGAGCATCTCGGGGACTAGGCTTAGATATAGCTAAGCTATTCGCCACTAATGGGTCTAAAGTGGTCATAACGGATATAAATGACAGTGATGGTCTACTGGAAGTAAAAAAAATTCAAAGTCAAGGAAGTCAAGCTTTTTATTCCCACTTGGATGTTACATCCGGATCAGACTGGACTCGTTTGGTAGCTGAAGTTATTAAGAAATATGGAAGAATTGATATATTGATCAATAATGCAGGTGTGTATCAAAGAGGGAATCTGGAAACTACCAAAATATCAGATTGGGACAGAGTCTTTAGTGTAAATGGAAAAGGTGTTTTCATAGGAACCAAAGCTGTTTTACCTCAAATGAAGAAACAGGGTAAGGGCTCTATAGTATCCATATCTTCAATAGCTGGCATTATTGGTTCAAAGCAGTCTGTTGCGTATAATTCAGCGAAGGGTGCAATAAGGATTTTTACCAAATCTGTAGCTGTTCAATATGCCGATTGCGGGATTAGAGCAAATACAATACACCCGGGCCCTATGGAAACGGAAATGTTGAATGAGCTATTTACAACCAAAGAAGAGGCTGAAGACCGCAGAAAAGGTATTCCTTTGGGTCGATTTGCTAGTGTAAGAGATGTTTCGAACGGAGTGCTTTTTTTAAGTTCTGATGAGGCTTCTTTAGTTACAGGAAGTGAATTAGTGATTGATGGCGGCTGGACCGCTCAGTAAAAATAAAATTGATGTTTATATATAGGGAGGATTAGATGGTAGAAGAAAATGGGGTTTACGAAAAACTGACCACAAAATCGCAAGCCATGAACATTGAAGCCCAAAACTACTTGCCTGGAGGTAGTTCAAGGGCCGCGGCCTACTTTGAACCCTATCCTTTCTTTGCCGATAAAGCTGACGGGCATTATATTTACGATGTTGACGGCAACCAATTCCTTGATTTTATGTTAAACGCAACAACGCATATTTTAGGCCATAATAACCCTTTAGTAGCCAGGGCGGTTGAAAAACAGATAAAAAGAGGATTAAGTTACGGAGTGCCTACAGAAGCGCAAATTAAACTCTCTAGAATGATTTGCGACAGGGTTGAATCCGTTAACAAAATCAGATTTACAAATTCAGGAACTGAAGCAACCCTCAATGCTATAAGATTAGCACGGGCATATACTGGGCGACACAAAATAGCGAAAATAGAAGGCGGTTATCATGGAACCCATGAGTATGTGAGTGTAAGTGTTTCTAACGATATATCGACAGAGGATAAAAATGATTTTTACGGAGTGCCTGAATGGCCAGGCCAACCACCTTCGGTATTACAAGATGTTCTCGTCTTTCCCTATAATAATGTTTCTGCAGTTGAAAATCTTATTGCGAAGCATGGAGATGAACTAGCTTGCATAATTTTAGAACCTGTATTTTCTAATATTGGATATGTCCCTGCATCTCAACAATTTATAACTAAACTTAGGGAGGTTACTCGTAAAAGAGGGATATTATTGATATTTGATGAAGTACAAAGTTTCAGGCTTTCACTGGGTGGTGCACAGCAGGTTTCGGGAATTGTCC
>CAYRIG010000050.1:0-8505 GCA_964424315.1 uncultured Dehalococcoidia bacterium
GTGGACCCTAATTTCATTTCTTCCCTACGCTGGTATTATCCAGATCAGGTTTGAAGGGTCGTCCGTCATATTTACGGACCTCTCAGCTTGCAGTTGCAGGCTCCCCAGTGCATCAGTATTTTCACTAAAATTCTAGTTTGTATTAATTAAACTGTCAATCAAAGTAATCAAATAGGTTATGGTTTGTGACATTTATTGAATATGGATGTAATAATTAGAAGAATTAGATTATTCAAAAAATAAATATTTGCACTGAAAAGATTTCCTGTTGAGCAATAACATTCTAAAAATTAATGCTAAAACATGGTTGAACATCGATTTAGACGACGAAAATTTAAGGATGTTCGATATTTATTACGAATTGCTAAATGAGTGGAATACTAAAATTAATCTCACATCAATATGCGGTTATGATGAATTCATGTTAAAACACGTTCTTGATTCTCTAGTTCCGATAAAATTAATAAATGAGCATAAAAAAAATCCGATCCACATAGTAGATGTGGGGACAGGAGCAGGATTTCCAGGATTGCCTATAAAAATAATCAACCCAGAATTGAAAATGTACTTAATAGAGTCTAAGCAAAAAAAAACGGAGTTTTTGAGACATACAGTCGATACTTTAAATTTGAAAGAAGTTACTATTTTTAGTGACAGAGCTGAAATAATAGGTAAAGATCCTAATATCAGAGAAACATTTGATGTAGTTATGGCTCGCGGGGTTTCTAGATTAGATGTGCTGTCAGAATTAACATTAGGCCTGTTAAAAATTGGAGGAATTGGAGTTTTTCATAAAGGTCCTGACTCACAAAGTGAACTAAAAGAGTCATTACAAGCCATCGATTTGATGGGAGGGAAAGTGGAATCTGATATAAAGTATCAGATTGCAAATGACAGATCGGGGACGTTAGTAAAAATAGATAAAATGAATAAAACACCTGAGTATTTGCCGAGGAATCCAGGAATACCTGAAAAAAGACCTTTAAATAGCCGGTTTGAAACAAAACCATAAGATTATAAAAATGAACTGGTACCAAATAATTATGAAATAGTTTTAAATTAATAATTATTTGGCTAGCCAATAAGCAATGCCATAGGAATAATATTAGAGTGATATATATTAGGGAGAACAGTTATGACATCAAAATCTAAACTTAAGTTGAAAGCAAAAAGTGCAGCTATATCAGAAGGTCCAAGTAGAGCACCTGCGAGATCTATGTTAAGAGCTGTAGGACTAAGTGATGAGGATATGGAAAAACCGTTTGTGGCTTTAGCGAATTTAGCTAGTGATGTCACTCCATGTAACGTTCATCTGACACGCCTGGCGGATAAAGTTAAATCTGGTATTTGGGAAGCAAATGCTGTTCCTTTTATGTTTGGAACCATAACGGTTAGTGACGGAATATCGATGGGTACTGATGGGATGAAGGCTTCTTTAGTCAGTCGCGAAGTTATTGCGGATTCGATAGAAACCGTTACCTTTGCCGAAGGAATGGATGGACTTATAGTTGTAGCAGCTTGTGATAAAAACATGCCTGGAGCGATGATGGCTATGGCTAGATTAAATCGTCCATCTTTATTCGTTTACGGGGGAGCTATATTGCCAGGTAATTATAAAGGTACTGATATTAACATTCAGGATATGTATGAAGCAGTAGGTACATATTCTCAGGGGGATATTAGTTTAGATGAACTTGTTGGTATGGAAAGAGTAGCATGCCCTGGTGAAGGGGCTTGTTCAGGTATGTTTACTGCAAACACAATGGCTTCGGCTATAGAAGCTATGGGAATGTCATTGCCCGGCACCTCTTCTATTCCAGCTGTCGATAGAAGAAATGAGGCAATAGCCAGGCAGGCTGGAGCCTTTTTGTATTCAATGTTGGATAAAAACATTAAACCAAGAGATATTATGACCAGAGATGCTTTTGAAAATGCAATAAGGGTTGTTTTGGCCATGGGAGGTTCAACAAATTCAGTTTTGCATTTATTAGCGATAGCACATGAAGCTGGTGTGGAATTGCAAATAGATGACTTTGATAAGTTAAGCCGGACCACACCATATTTAACGAATTTGAGGCCATCCGGGCGTTATGTAATGTCAGATTTAGATAAAGTGGGAGGAGTTCCTGTTGTAATGAAACAATTGCTTAATGCAGGTCTTTTGCATGGAGATGCTATAACAGTGAATGGTAAGACTATTGCAGAAAATCTGTCTGCAATTACATCAGATACCGACGGTGAAATCGTTAGATCAATAGATAAACCCCGCAGTCCTACAGGAGGATTGGTAATACTTAAGGGCAACCTTGCTCCAGAGGGAGCAGTTTTGAAGGTTTCAGGAACAAAAACATTAAAGCATGAAGGACCAGTGAAAGTTTTTGATGGAGAAAGATCTGCTTTCGAGGGTGTGACTAAAGGTCAAATAAAAGATGGAGATGTAGTAGTCATACGTTATGAAGGTCCAAAGGGTGGTCCAGGCATGCAAGAAATGCTTGCAGTTACTGGTGCCATTATGGGACAGGGTCTAGGTTCGTCTACCTTGTTAATAACGGATGGAAGATTTTCTGGTGCGACACATGGTCCTATGATTGGACATGTAGCCCCAGAGGCTGCTGTGGGTGGACCTATTTCTTTATTAGAAGATGGAGATATTGTCAAACTAGATGTTGATCAACGGTCTCTCAATGTGAATTTAAGTGAAGAAGTTTTGTTGAATAGGCAATCAAATTGGAAAGCTCGCCAGCAAAATTATGCCGGGGGAGTAATGGGTAAGTATGCCAAATTGGTTTCTTCGGCATCACTAGGAGCGGTGACCTCTGAGTTTAACGACTAAGTTTTACTTTATGATTTGATTGATTTTTCTTCTTGCTTCAGAGTAAGTCAAATTTGGTTGTTTATATATTTCAAATATATTTTGTTCGAATTCCCTTATTTGGGTAGCGAAGGTTAGAATTTCTTCTGGATTAAATTCTTTGGGGATTTTTGCACATCCATTGATATCTGCTACCAGTATATCGTTTTCTTGGATTCTCAAACTTCCCACTACTATTGATGAATTGACACTTATCAGATTGAATATGCCATGACCTGGTACCAGGCCATTCGCCCAAATTGGCAAGCCGGCTTCTTTAATTCCATCTAGATCTCTTATGGTGCCATCTACTATTGCACCCTTCACGCCTAACATTTTGTGGCCATACGCCATACCATCTCCAAAGCATGCTCCTCTGCCAGGATTTGAATCTACATCTTTTATAACTGATATGATTGGGCCATCTGAATTTTCTAAGGTTGAATAATACTCATCCCATGGGATTGCTTTGGAATCAGGATCATTGGTTGTTACTTCTGCAGTTATTACTCTACCAACTACATTGCCTAATGTGGGCAATAAACATTTTATGGTTTCATCGGTATACATCAATGCATGAGTGTCTTTTGAATATGTGCTGGATTCGTTGATGTATTTATCGACAGCATTAAATATTGTTGGTGAATCGAATTCGCTTAATTTTTCATATATGGACATATTCTTACTCCTCAAAATTGAAGTGCTCGGTTATATCATAATTCGGATCGTACAATTTTAGTTCCAGCTACTAATGCCTGAAGTTTTTTATATGCCAGCCATCTAGGCAATTGAAAAAACCCACAGTCAGGATTGATGTACATTTTTTCAGGTTCAGTGTGTTCAAGTAGTATTCTTATTCTGCCTGCAACATCTTCGGGAGTTTCAACATGAAACGACTTGATGTCCACTACCCCTGCACCTAATTCGTTTGGGATGTCAAATTTAGACCAAAGGTCAGCCTCGATCATTTCTCGATTGGCGTATTCCAACACCAATTGTTCAGCATTTGCATCTAAAAGTTTTGGAAACATCCATCCATATTGACGCTTTCCGCGAGGTCTACTTCCTAGATTTCCAAAACATACATGGAGCGCTAATTTAGCATTGACACCTTTAACTGTTGCATTATAGAGCTCGATCCAATCATCCATTTCTCCAGGTATAATTGCAAACGATGGTTCGTCTATTTGAATAAATGTTACTCCTTTTTCTACTAATGATTTTAGTTCGCGGTTAATTACATCAGATAATTCCCATGCCATATCTATTCTGTTTTTATATACATCCCCCGGACGTACATGGATTGTTAGAGTTAATGGACCAGGGCAAGTCATTTTTACGGGCAAATTAGTTTGCGTTTTTAGATAGTTGAATTCTTCTATGATACCCAAGCCTTCGGGCACTTCAATTTTGCTGACAGCCTTGTATCTCGCAGGACTATCATAACCATATACCCCAATTTTGCGTAAATCCGGTTCTCTTTGGATTCCAGTCATTTTTTTATAAAAACTCTGGACAAAGTGCCATCTTCTCATTTCACCGTCACTTATAATGTCTATACCAGCCTGTTGCTGATCTGCGATAGCTACTTTTACAGCGTCGTCAAATGTTTCATTTATATCTGTTTGCCCATAATTTCCTTTATCCATTTCTTGGATTGCTGTGAATAACCAACCAGGAGTGGCGTAGCTGCCAACAACCGTAGTAGGTAAAATTGGGAGGGATGTAACCATAATAGACCTCGAGTTTTTATTTATTGAGACAATATTTCAAAAAATTGAATTGAATTTGAATACGAACGCGATTATATCATTTTAATCTTGTAGAATGCACAAACATTTATTATTGATAGGGCTAAGTCCTGAGGTTATAATACGGTTCGTTGATTAATAAAATTAAGGATTATTAAATTGAATGCTAGGAGAAACTTTCTTAAGGCGATTCCATTCGCAGTACTAGGAGCTATATCCGTTTTGTTATTGAGATTCACAAATAAAGGAGTAGGTAATACTTCTAGACCACCTGAAGTAGACGAAGGATCGATTTATGCACCAGCAAAACGAGATTACGAATTATAATTTTCAAAATTGATTAGCTTATAATTCCTTTAATTATTTCTATACAGTTAAAACATTGTTCTACGTAAAAATGTTACATTTGGTTATTCGGAGGATTTTTCATGCAAGCGACCGCATCTAAAGGAGTTTTAGTGGATGTAGCCTTTCCTAGGTTACGTTCATTTTCTCTAGAAAGGATAATAGCTGCTGAAGCTATAATTATTTTTGGTTTTGCAATATTGGTAGGTATATGTGCTCAAATAGCGATTAAGATTCCGACCACAACTGTACCTATAACTGGTCAGACATTCGGGGTTTTGGTTGCAGGTACGGTGTTAGGTAGTAATCGGGGTGCGGCGAGTATGTTCGTATATATGTTACTAGGCGTGATAGGGTTGCCAGTTTTTGCTCCTAGTAGTAGTAAACTTAGCGAGCTAATATCGGATGGAGGAAGCATACATTTTGTATTTCCTTGGTCAGGTAGCACTGGTTATATATGGGATCTATCTAGTGGAGGATATATACTGGGATTTGTAGCGGCAGCATATTTAGTGGGTAAACTAGCTGAAAGAGGATGGGATAGAAATGCTAGAATTCCTCTCGCTATGTTGATTGGTAATGTTTCAATTTATGTGTTTGGCTTGGTTTGGTTAGGTGTATTCATTGGTTCAGGAGTAAAAATTCCTGGTATGGACCTTACATATTTTGATGCAATAACGGGATCTGGAGTTGTAGACAAAACGTTAAGAGGGGGATTGTATCCATTTATTGCGGGTGACGCATTGAAGTTGCTTTTGGCTATGTTAGCTGTTCCAGGGATTTGGTCCATAGTAAAAAGAATAAAAGAAAGATTACAAGACGATTAAATTTTAAACAGTAAAGATATTTAACTTTAACTAGTTTGATAAAAAAGTGTTTTGAAAATATTTATTTGGATAATTAAACTGGTTTTTGTACCGATTCAATCAATCATATCTGTTTGGAAAATACTGCCTCCGTATAAAATTATTGAAGGAAGATTGGTAGATAAAAGTAGAAGTGATTTTGGCGATTATCATATTCTGGTCGAGCAAGAATTAATTATTGTTGATGAAATTACTATGAATACATTGGTGGTGGGTGAAGCTTTGAAATTAACATTGACTAGAGATAATAGAGCTATCGAAATAAAAAGATTAGTACCGTGATTATTAAAATCATGGGAAGAGACATGTATTGTTAATTCAAATCTTTTCCTAACTCTTCGCACGTTTTTTGCATGTTTTCTTCATGATGCCACCATTGGTTTTCTCTATATATCCATCTTTGCTCAAACCGAAATATCAACGGTTTCTCGTTATCGAAATAGGTATTTATAACAGCTTTTCCAATATTTGTGACAGAGTCTATTGATATTGTGTCTAGTTGGAAATCTAGTTTCATTTGTTCAGGAAGATTGTTTTTGGACTTAATTTTTTCAGTGACAGATACCATGTTATATATAAATGTTTCTTGGGAGCATGGCTGTGCTATTTCTAGCCCAAATGGAAATCTCTGTTCTCGTAATTTTGGGTTCTGATATTCATGCAATTCAATCCAATTTTCTGAATTTATATATGCAATTGATTCTTTTACTCGAGATTCCAGTGAAACTAAACTTTCAGACGATTTGGTAATTGAATTTTTACCGTCGGTCCCAGTCTGGCTGCAATTTAAGGTTGCAATCATTGAAGCGACACATATTAACCAAATAAAGAATACAGATTTGCTTCTTTGAGAATTGATGAGCATTTATATCTGATTTAAGTCAGTATAGTTAGTAAAAGTACTTAACAAAAATTCTATCAAATGTTGGGGGTTTTTGTTGGCTGAATGTTCAATTTGTTGTCTGCAAGAAGTCCCTGAAGCAACAATTTGGTCTCCTGAAGACATAGAATCAAGTTGCTTAAATAAGTTTATCTCTCCGATTTTCATCGATATGTCATAATGTTCTTTTTCAAATCCAAATGATCCAGCCATACCGCAACATCCAGTACCAACTTCGGTGGGTCGACAATCTGGTATATCCATTAATTTGTTTATTGCACTTCCAACAAAAGATTTTTGGTGGCAATGATTTTGATAAAATATATTACCAGGAGGCGTGAACTCTTCATTATTTAATTCTTCGATGCATTGTTGGATTAAATCTTCGGATTGGATTATTTTATTGGATAAAGCTTTTGCTTTTGGATTGTTTGGAATCAGGTCAGGGTAATCCTCTTTTAAAGTCAGTGTGCAACTAGGTTCTAACCCAAGTATTTCTATATCATTATCAACATATGGATATAGTTGCTCGACATTATAATTAGCGTTATAAATTGCTTTTTCGGTCATGCCTTGAGACATAAATGGTTTGCCGCAGCATTTTATTTTAGGGATGATTACTTGGTAACCAAGTTTTTCTAGCAAAAGAGTAGCGGATTTGCCAATATTTGGATAATTGTAGTTCGTAAAAGTATCAATGAATATAGCGATTTTATTCTCTGACTCGTTTTGATTCTCTTCTCTAGTCTTAAACCATTGGTTGAAAGTTTGGCTGGCGAATGGAGGAAAGTTACGGTTTTTTGTTATGCCTAATATCGATTCCAAGTATGATTTAAATTCATTTGAACTTAATATCCAGTTCGATATCGGCGCGAAAAATGACCCTAATTTACTAAAGTTAGCAATGTTGCCAAATATTTTATTTCTTAACGGCAAGCCATTATGTTTGTAATATTTCGACAAAAATTCATATTTCATTTTTGCCATATCTACCCCAGAAGGACATTCAGACTTACATGCTTTGCATTCGAGGCATAAATCAAGTACATCGTACATGCGCTTGGTATTGATACTATCCCATGGAATTCTGTTAGAAATCAGTGCTCTAAGTGCATTTGCTCTTCCCCTAGTGCTATGTTCTTCATCAAGGGTAGCCATATACGACGGACACATTCCGCCATCAAGTTTGCGACACGCACCTTGGCCATTACACATCTCAATAGCGCTTGAAAATCCGCCTTCTTCAGAAAATGAAAAATGTCCTGAAATGTCTTTAATTTTAATTTGAGGACTAATTCTTAAATTTTCAGTCATTTTATAAGAATCAACTATTTTCCCTGGGTTCATTAAAGATTTTGGGTCGAAGGTGGTTTTTAGCGATTTGAATATATTGTATATATCATCACCGAACATTTTTTTGTTCCAATTACTTCTAACTATTCCATCTCCATGCTCACCACTTAAAGATCCACCAAACTCAAGTACCAAATCACTTATTGATTCTGATATTGAGAACAATTTGTCTATCCCGTCCTCTGCCTTTAAATTTATTAGTGGTCTAATATGTAAGCATCCAACACTCGCATGTCCATAATAACCAGCTGAAGTTCCGTGTTCTTTGACTATCTCGTCGAATCTTTTTACATATTCTGGTAGTAAGGTAGTGTCTACTGCTGTGTCTTCGACAAATGGCAATGGTTTAGCATTTCCTTTTACATTCATCATTAGACCAAGTCCAGCTTTTCTCAATGCCCATACTTTTGCTTGGTCGGCAGGATCAATAATTTGGTTGACTTCATAAGATAGGTGGGA
>CAYRIG010000051.1:0-5283 GCA_964424315.1 uncultured Dehalococcoidia bacterium
CCTTCCCTTTTACCTAAATACAGAGGACCATCTCCTGTCAGTTCAGCTATTGTAAATGGAGACGACTTTACTGGTGTTTCTATAATGCTAATGGATGAAGGTTTGGATACAGGTCCTGTCCTGCAGCAAAAAAGAGTGATAATAGATAAATCAGAAACAACCAATGAATTAACACATAAATTATTCAAGATTGGCGGTGACATGTTAGTTGACTTGATTCCTTTGTGGGTAGATGGTTCAATAAACCTAACTAAACAAGATGAAACACAAGTTAGCAACACAAGTAAAATTGTAAAACAAGATGGCAGGATTAAATGGGAGGAAGATGCGCAATCGATATCTAGGAAGGTAAGAGCATATTCACCTTGGCCTGGTACATTTTCAACTTGGAGAGGGAAAAATTTTAAATTAATATCGGTTAAAATCGGTGACCTAGTATCAAAAAAACGTCATGGTAAACTTTCAGGTTCGGCTACTGAAGGGCTTTATGTTAGTACAGGCAAAGGTATTATAGAGATCAAAAGTTTACAAATCGAAGGTAAGCAGCTGATTTCAGCAAAGGAATTCATGATAGGTTACCCAGATTTTGAAAAAGATGTTTTAATATAAGCATTGTAAAATACGTTAGATGTAATACAGTAAATATGACTTATAAGAAGGGAGATTTTTAATGGCCGTTAAATCGACTAAAAATAAATTCGAACCCCCAAAGTTGTTATATGGGATTTCGTCAAGCTTGATATTTATAGCGATAATATTTATCGCTACGACCACATATTTATGGATTAGAAACGATGATTTAGATAACAAGATAGACCAAACATTAATTTTTATGGTAGAAAGCATAGGCTCTGAATTAACAGCTGCAGAGGGCAATATGGTACGAGCTCTAACAGCACAAGAAGATAAAGAAACAACCCTTAGACTATTTGACACATCTATTAAGCAGATAGCTGAAGCTTCTAGACATATGAGCTTTTTGTCTGTGGCAGACATTTCGCCTTTATATAGTCAAGATTTAATTGAACTTAGTACTGCTACCCGTATGGGGGCAATAGAATTGAATCGAGTTGCAGAGATTTATGGGAGGACAGAATCTTTGACTATGCGGGAAAATGAATTATTGGAAGGTTTATTAGAGCTAATTATGTCCGTCAAAACAGCACTTGTAAGCAAAATAGAAATTGGAACAACAGAAATTAAATTTGATAAATTGCTTGTTGAAGAAGCAGTAAATGTCTCGAAAGATTTCCAAAACAAACTGTAGCGTACAGTTTAAGGGTTTCTATAGTCTTGAGAAGGCTCCATTTGACTTTCAACATTATCCCAATTTTGAACAATTGAGGAATTTCTATTTCTATGACCGTTGACTGCGTATGCAAGTAATAATCCAGCTACCCCTGCGTATCCAATGATAAAAACTAACCCGTGTTGATTTAGTGCGATGCTGGTAGCAGATAAAATGAGGAATCCGATTATAAAACCCACCATAGAAGATACATGTCTGATTCTTTGGGTTCCAAATGCAATGAGCAGAGCAATTATTATTGCCAATACTGAATATAGTCCAAATATTGCAAGTGTAGCCCCTGCCAATAATGCCATGCCGTCTCCTCCCCTAAACTTGGCAAAAATTGGTTTGCAGTGACCTGCAATTGTTGCTATTAAAGGGATTAGCACCAAGTTTCCTTCTATACCAATTAATAAACACACGTTGATAGCCAAAATTCCTTTGAAAAAATCACCAGTGAAAGCGGCACAACCAAGCAATACACCTAAGTTTCGAGTTACATTTGAGGATCCTGCTAGTCTCGAACCAACTTCTACTATATTTATGCCCCTTCTTTTACTAATAAGATGACAAACAGGTATTGAACCAATGGCGTAGCCTATTATAGTGATCGATATTAATCTAATGAGCAAATTGATGAAATCTAAATCGAACAAATATTGTTACCTTTAATGAATTGCCGACAACTTACATTATACATGTGAGCATCACTCTGCAAAACCTAATTTGTTTCAACATTGTTTTTTTGTTCTTGATTACTTAAAGAAATTACAGGATTTTTGATATTGGTTGAACGATCGGGTGCAAAGAAGTAGGGTGTTCTAATATATTAACAAGAATCCCGTATACCTTTTGGATATTTTCCGAAGTGATGACGTCATTAGGTATGCCTTGGCTAAACACATTCCCATCCTTTAAAAAAATAATTTTGTCACAATATTTTGCAGCCAAATTCAGGTCATGTAAATTTATTAGTATTGTTTTGTTCGAGCTTTCTCTAATTGTACTGATAGTATCCATTATGTGTAATTGATTTTTTATATCTAGATTTGATGTAGGTTCGTCAAGGAGAATTATGGGGGTTTCTTGGCAAATAACCATAGCTATTAATGCTAGTTGCTTTTCGCCACCAGAGGTATATTTCAATTTTTCCGATGCTAATTCTAATAAACCGACTTTATCAATAGACTGAATAGTTAATTGGTTGTCATTTAACGATTCCCAAGAAAGTAAACTCAAATAAGGATTTCTACCCAAAGCTGTTAATTCAAAAACAGACATATCCTCAGGGAAGATTGGATTTTGTGGTGCTACAGCAAGTAACTTTGACCTTTGGTTTACAGAAAGATTGCCAATGTTTATTCCATTAATATAAATATTTCCATCATTAGGTTTAATTGAACCACTAAGAATGTTAAAAATAGTAGTTTTACCAGAGCCATTAGGGCCAATAAGTCCTACAATTTCTCCTTGTTTAACACTAATATTAACTTTGTTTAGAATTGGTTTTTTGTTGAAAGAATATTCTATTTCAGACATTTCGATAATCGTGTTAGTCATATATTCTCCACCTTTGTTTGATGAGTAGGAATATAAAAAAAGGAACACCACAAAAAGCGGTTATTATACCGATAGGCAATTCGGTGTTTTCAACAATTGTCCTTGCAGTTGTATCACTAAGAATTAGGAATGCAGCACCAATAAGAGCAGCTGTTGGCACCAATATTCTATAGTCCTTTGACCACATTAATCTAACAGCATGGGGACAAATTAATCCAACAAATCCTACAAGCCCGACGAAAGATACGCAAGCAGCAGTTGTTAAAGTGGCAGTTATTATCAGAATTAATTTGACTTTTTCTAAATCCACTCCAAGTGTTTTTGCGTGGTTGTCATGCAGTTGTATCACGTTCAGAATTCTCGAATATACAATTGCAATAATCATGCAAGGAATCAAGTAGCACAAAGTTATTATGCAGTGGGTCCATTGTGACGATATGAAACTTCCCATTAGCCACGATAAAACTGGGCGTACATCGGGATTATTTTTTATCATCATTAGAGTTGTAATAGCACCAAAGAGAGTTGAAATTGCAACTCCTGATAATATTAATGTTCCTAAATTTAAGCCTATTGAATTACGAGCAATGAAATACGATATCAATACAGCTACCATTGCACCAATAAATGCGGCAATTGGCAATATATTAGGATTTATTTGAGTGATCGATGGAATTGATATTACAATTGTCGCCCCGAGAGCGGCTCCTGCAGCTGCCCCGACAAGGTAAGGGTCTGCAAGGGGGTTTTTGAATAGTCCTTGATAAATGGTTCCAGAAAAAGCTAATCCAGCTCCAACTATTGCTGCAAGAGTTACTCTCGGCAGCCTTAGATTAAGTAGAATTGTTTCATGTGCTTGTGGCCAATTGATATCAAAATTGAATATCGGCGTTTGGTTCAACGATATTTTCAGTAAGGTAATTGGGGATATATAAACTGAACCAATACAGCATGCGAGGATATAAAATACTAAAGTTACAAATATTGTTATAACAAACAATTTTATAGGGAACTTAAACCCATGTTCATTAACAGATTTAATGTTCACTGTAGGATTCATTGATTGTTAATATTCTCGAATTTATTTGGATATATAAGTTTTGCTAATTCTATTATTCCATTGGGAAATCTCGGTCCAGGGACCGAAAGACTGTCTGAATTAAGAGAATATACTTTTCCGTTTTTAACAGCAGATACATTTTTGTAAGCTTTACTAGCTAAAAACACTTCAGGATTTGGAGTAATAATAATTTCGGGATTTTTTTCAACAATAATTTCTGGACTTATTTGTGCATAACCATCTATATCTTTAGCGATGTTGTCAGCTTTGATTAATTCAAATACTTCGTCAACTAATGTGTTCCCCCCGGGAGTCCAAAGCGCCCCTACATCTTGAAAGATTCTTGGTCCTTTTGTTACAGAATCAACTTCTTTAGATATCAAGTAGATACTACCATTAAATTTTTCAATTGATTTAGAAGCTCCAATCATGTTATTGGTTATACGGCCCCACATTTTTATTAATTCAGTTGTTTTCTCAAAGTCATGATCAAGGGTTTTAATATACAGTACCTTAAGCCCTAATTTACGCAGAGGGAGGAGATTACTTTCGTAGAATACAAATACTAGATCTGGCTCTAATGCTATTATAGCTTCTAAATCTAAATTGAAAGCATCCCCTACTTTTGGTATATCAGATACTTCTTCTGGGTGAGTTGCGAATGTATGAGTGGCAACTATTTTTTTGGATTCTCCAATGTCAAAAAGAATTTCAACTGCGCTAGAGTCGAAAGCGATAATCCGTTGTGGGGGAGACTCAAAAGTAACTATTTCATTGTCTGATGACATTATCGCAATAGGATATTCTACCTGATGGAGTTGTCGCTCGGCTTCAATTAATTTTGCTTCTGATGTATTGAGTTTGGCTTCGAGAGTATCTAATCGCTCAGCTTTTTCTGAAAGCTGATTGGAAAGATTTCTTGTAGACTGTTCTAGTGCTGAAACCTGGAGTGATTTAGAGGTTATTTCTGTACGTTGATTACTTACTTCCTGTTTAAGTTTATTTAATTCAGCGTCTTTGTTTGCAATGGATTGATTAATAGCATCAGTTGGAGGATTATTTAATTCCTCAGTTTTTGTACATGATAATGATGCTGTTAATATAATTGCTTGAAGTAAGAAAATAACCAAAAGCAATGAATTTTTAAACATTTAGACCAATAACTCCTTTATTTGTTTAAGTTAAAGGAGCATTTGCAAAAAAAAGCTCTGCAGGCGCAGAGCTTATACCAACGCACCTTTCCTCGAAGGTTAAAGTATTAGTTGGGAGGTCGATCGGACTTGTTATAGTTATAACCTACCGCTGCGGGACAGTACCGGAATTTGACCGGTTTCCTCCATTATGCTAATCCATAGGATTTAGCCACCCAACC
>CAYRIG010000051.1:5293-8473 GCA_964424315.1 uncultured Dehalococcoidia bacterium
TTTAAACATATTCAATTTTCTATAATTAGTGTAAGAAAATTGATTGTTTTTTTCAAGTGCTATAAATACAACTTTCTATTTATATGGTTTTAAGAGTGTGGTCGATTAATGCTTTTATCCTTTGTTTGATTTCTTGAGTTACCACCTCGTCTCGTGAAGGCAATCTTGATGGTCCTGAGGGCCGACCTAGATACTCCATAAATGGCTTCACGAATATTCCTTCTCCAGCTGTGTGGGAACTGATTGCTGCTCTGATTTTAGAATATTCAACATTGAATTCGTTGAATACTTTTTGAGCGCCATTATAATCACCATCTGTCATTAATTTGTGAACTTTCCATGAATGTTGAGGTAAGAAATTAGGTACATGGCTGACCCATGCCTTAACGCCAAGCTGGTGTCCATAAATCCCCAGTGGTCCATTATTAACTACAGCTGCTCTTGGGACGAAATAGTTTATGCCAGCTAGATAATTTGCTATATTCGGTGACCCCCACTTAACGGCTACTGTATTAGGTACTTTAAGTAGTTCTTCCGCTACATCCATAGTCATATCATATTTCGATCCACTATACCAATGGCTGTAAGCTGCGAAACCAACACTTGTATGTTTAGAGACTTCGGTGACCCACTTAATTATATCTCCCTTTTTTACATCGTAATAAAATGCGCTACTCATTTGTACAATGTCTATTCCAACTTTCTCGCAAAGTTGGCTTAATTCTATTGTCGTTCTTATATCTGTACTCTGCACACTGGCAAAAGTTGGTATATTGTTAGGTACTGCTACTTCAGCTATGGCTTTTATGGTGGATTTACGTTCATCAGTAGTCATTACTGTAAAATCGCCACCAGACCCTACTGCGATGAATACTGTATTTCCTGGTTTTGCTCCTTGATCGACAATCCACTGGACATTTTTTTGCGTTGCATCTATATCCACAGTAAAGTTGTCTTTGAAGATGGTTGCTAATGGTATTACCACTCCATTCATTTTTTCTTTAGCTTCTTTAACTGTAATCATAATTGGTTTTTTACTCCATTAATTCATTCATTTGCGATTTAATTTTAAATCCAACCTATTGTTTGCATTGCATCTTTAAGTTCAGATATTTCTTGATTATCAAGAGGCAATGTTGGAGGTCTTGGTTGCCCGACATCTTGTCCAACTGCCTTCATATAAGCTTTTAAGTGTCTATAGCCACCAGATTTTTCAGATGATTTCGTTCTCCATTCATTCAAAGGTTTTTCTGTATCAATAAGTTGTTGTGCTTTTTCATATTCTTGATTGTCTAGTAATTGCCACAAATCAAGGTCGAATTTAGCATAAGCTGTAGCTGTTGAAGTAATATATCCTCTACCTCCATTTTGGATGCACCGTACTGTATTTCCTCCTGAATTATTTATCACGTTAAATATGTGAGAAAATTGTTTCATCGAATCGAAATCCTCATTAATAGGAGTACTCCATTTTACTCCTACCACCTGCTCTGCAGTATCGGCTAATCTAAGTAATGTTTCAGGTTTAATTGGAGGAGCTCCGAACCAATGAGTGTTATATATCATTATTCCTACATCAATAGCATCGGATATATCAGTGAAAAATCGTAGGTAGTCATCTTGATTTGGATGATGGTAAAAAGGCAAGTCAATCTGTAATCCGATTATTCCAGCATCTTGTGCTTTTTTTGCATCCTCGATGGTATGCATCGTTGATTTACTTTTTAACCCACACATAATAACAGAATCTGATCCGGCAGCTTTGACCGTTGTTTGCAAAACTTGTAACCATTCCTCCTCTGTTAAATCAGGACATTCCCCTCCTGCTGCAGTTACTTTGAGGGGGGATACATTGGTTCCTAATCCTTGTTCAATCCACCATTGAGTGATTTCATGTGTTCTTCCTATATCAAGTTTCAAGTTATCATCGAATGGTGTTGGTGTAGTGACGATAGTACCTTGGATTAAAGATTTTAATTCGCTGCGATTCATAAATAACTCCCTTAATTTAGTGATTTTGAAATCCAATAACAATTAAGTCAATTGGGAGAATATCATATACGAAAGATTTTATTAAATATACTACTTATATCCAGATATTCTAACTCACAAGATATGCAGCATTTTCCCTAATACGAATTGTATTGGCAGGCACAAATTGATACTTTTCTAATAAAATGTTAAAATTTTGCATTGTATTAGTCATATTTTTGTTTAATCATTTACCAAATATTTTATATTGTATAAGATATGGATGTTAATTGGTTTTATAAACTTAAAAAGCCAGAGATTTAAAGATTCTGACAGGAGTTGATAATGGCAACAGAACGTTTGGAAAACACTTCGGAATATACTTCGAAAGATATTCAAGTTCTTGAAGGTATGGAGGCAGTGCGCAAGAGGCCAGGTATGTATATAGGGAGTACAGACCAAAGGGGAATACATCAACTGATTTATGAAATACTCGATAATGCCGTTGACGAATTCATGGCTGGGTTTTGTACCAAGGTTGATATCTTAATTCGTGAAGATGGATATGTAGATGTTCGTGATAATGGGAGAGGCATCCCAATAGATCAACATGAAAAAACGGGCATGTCTGCCGTTGAGACAGTTATGACTACTTTACATGCTGGGGGTAAGTTTGGAGGGAAAGCTTATCAGGTTTCTGGTGGACTTCATGGAGTAGGAGCTTCTGTTGTAAATGCTTTGTCTAGTTTTTTACGAGTTGAAGTATTTAGAGATGGAAATATCTATACACAGGAATTCTCTAAAGGGAAAGCGACTAGCCCCTTAGAGAATACAAAATTAGTTGATAATGTAAAAGAAACAGGAACGCGTGTTATATTCAAATATGACACCGAGATTTTTGTACAAGGAGTTGAAATAGAGTTCAATACTCTATCACAACGATTTAAAGAAATAGCTTATTTGAATAAAGGGTTAGAAGTTAATTTTATAAGTGAATTACATCAAGATTTATCTCCTAACAATAATGTTTCTTTTAAGTTTGAAGGTGGAATAGCAAGTTTTGTGGAGGCGCTTACTGGTAATAAAATACCTCTTCACAAAGACCCAATATATTGTGAAAAGAAAGTTGATGAAACTATAGTTGAGGCTGCCTTACAATATAATGATAGCTATAACGAGTTTGTAACTGCTTTTACAAATTGTGTCAGA
>CAYRIG010000052.1:0-8445 GCA_964424315.1 uncultured Dehalococcoidia bacterium
AGCTATAATTTTGGCTCCTCTATCATGTCCATCCAAACCTAATTTGCCAACAAGCACTCTCAACAATTTAGTTTCCATTAAATTTAACCTTCTTATTCCTATGAACTTGTTTCTATTAATTCAACCAAAACGTTTCCCGTTGACTTAGGATGAATAAATGCAATCATTCCTTCAAGACCTTGTCTCGGTTGCTCATCTATTAATTTCACATCGGCTTTCTGCAATTTTTTAATCGATTTTTCAATGTTTTCAACCTCAAAACAAATGTGGTGTATCCCTTCTCCCTTGTTATTTATGAATTTAGCCACACCACTCTCATTATCGACAGGCTCAATGAATTCTAAGTTGGTATTTCCTATATTGATCATAGCCGCTTTTACTTTTTGATCCGCGATTGTTTTTATTTTAGGTAAAGATATCCCAAACAAATTGACATAAAGATTTACACTTTCAACAATATTTTCGACTGCTATACACACATGATTTATTGATTTCGCTGTACAAATTGATTTAGGTGAAAATTCATTTTTATGTTGAGACATTTTACTTCCAATTTAAACAATTTTACCGCCCAATCCGCTATTTTAACGCGTCCCTGGAGATAATCATCCGCTGGACTTCGCTAGTTCCTTCGTATATTTCTGTCACTTTTGAATCTCGATACAAGCGTTCGGCAACTGTAGGAGCAAAATATCCCAGCCCTCCATGAATTTGAACAGCTTTATTAGCAGATTCAACGGCTACTCTGGAAGACATTAGTTTTGCCATAGATGCTTCTTTAATATATTTAATATTATTATCTTTATATTCTGCAGCTTTGTACACCAACATCCTTGACGCTTCTATTTCCGTTGCCATATCAGCAATCATCCACTGAATCGCCTGAAATTCGGATAATTTCCCTCCAAAAGCGCTTCTCTGCTTAGCATAAGATACAGAAACATCGTAAGCCGCTTGAGCTAAACCAACTCCCTGGGCTGCTATTCCTATTCTACTTCCATTAAGAATATCCATAAGTTGTTTAAATCCATCTATCCCATTTCCTATTATGTTTTTTTCAGAAACTGGAATGTTGTTAAAAACCAACTCAGCAGTTGAAGAACCCTTCATGCCCATCTTGCCAGTTTGAGGATTTATGATAAATCCTTCCGTGCCTCTTTCTAGTATTATGCCCACAATGCCATTTCTGTTTAATTGTGGGTGTTTATTGGCTATTATGATAAAGATGTCTGCTTCTTTAGCGTTAGTTGTATATAACTTAGTTCCATTTAACAAATATCCATCCCTAGTCTCGCGGAGAGAAGTAGTGATTCTTGCTGAATCACTCCCGACATCTGGCTCAGTGAGGCCAAATGCGCCAATTGATTTTGCTGTAATCAAATCCGATAAATATTTAGCCTTTTGTTCTTCAGTTCCGTAAGTACTAATAAACTGGGTGCATAATGACAAATGTGCCAAAAAAATGACGCTTGTTGACCCACATCCTCTAGCTATTTCTTCAGCCACTATCGCTAACTGTTTGCTTGTTCCGCCTGCACCGCCATATTTTTCATCGATAGTCAGCCCAGTTAATCCAAGTTCAGCCAACCCCTCTATATTCTTTTTAGGAAATTTTCCTAAAGAGTCAATTTCGGATGCATAAGGCTCTAGTTCGTTAACAGCAAATCGTCTTACCTCTTTTTTTAAAAGCAAATCTTCATCTGAAACCAAAAAGTCCGACATTGTTTTTCTCCAAAATCTTAACTCTGCTAGATTAACACTAGTTGTGATACATTAGCATTTATATTCGGCTTAAAAATGTTAGTTTTGCCGTCCATATTCTCCAAATGTATTTCTCATGGCATCCGATATTTCGCCCAAAGTACAATATGCTTTAGCACAATCTAATATCGCCGGCATTATATTGTCGCTGGTTTTTGATACCGTTTTCAACCTAGTTAAACAATCATTTACATTTTCTTTATCTCTGTCTTTGCGCAGTCTCTTTATTTTCTGTATTTGCCTCGCTGTTTGTTTTTGGTCAATTATTTGAATTTTTTCTATTGGAGGTGTTTCAGATTTATATTTATTTACTCCAACGATTATTGAGTTTTCGTTTTCAACTGATTTTTGATAATTAAAAGCGCTATCTTGTATTTCTTTAGATTGAAATCCTTCCTCAAGTGCCGCCACCGCCCCTCCCAATTCATCAATTTTTCTTATATATTCATTCACATATTTTTCAATATAATAAGACCCTCCTACAGGATCAGTTGTAGAAGTGATTCCCGTTTCATACGCCAATATTTGTTGAGTTCTAAGAGATAACTGAGCAGATTCTTCAGTAGGTAATGCCAAAGCTTCGTCCTTAGAGTTTACATGGAGAGATTGGGTTCCTCCTAATACAGCAGCTAGCGCCTGAATCGTTGTTCTTATTATATTGTTGTCAGGCTGTTGGGCAGTTAAAGTAACACCAGCGGTTTGAGTATGAAATCGTAGCCTAGCAGATCGATCGTCCTGCGATTTAAATCTTGTTTTTATTATTTTTGCCCAAATTCTTCTAGCTGCTCTAAATTTGGCTATTTCTTCAAATAAATTACTTTGGGCAACAAAGAAAAATGAAATGCGTGGTGCAAATTTGTCCACATCAAGTCCCGCTGATATCGCTGCATCTACATACGCAATTGCATTTGCAAAAGTGAATGCAAGTTCTTGAACTGCATTTGCTCCCGCTTCTCTTATATGATATCCACTAACGCTTATGGTATTCCAGTAAGGAACATTTGAAGTACAATATTCAAACACATCAGTTACAAGCCTCATAGATGCTTTTGGAGGATATATATATGTACCTCTCGCTATATACTCTTTTAAAATATCATTTTGTATAGTTCCCTTAAGGTCTTTAACCGGGACTCCTTTTTTCTTTGCCATTTCTATGTAAAAAGCTAATAGGATAGGAGCGGTTGAGTTGATAGTCATAGATGCACTGATATCTTCTACGTTAATGCCTTCAAACAGGGTTTCCATATCTTGCAAGCTGGAGATAGACACGCCTGCTTTGCCAACCTCTCCAACCGCTAATTCATGATCGGAATCATAACCCATTTGAGTAGGAAGATCGAATGCAATGCTTAAGCCCGTTTGTCCTTGTTGTAATAAATATCTATACCTTTTATTAGATTCTTCTGGAGAAGAAAATCCAGAATATTGACGCATAGTCCATAATCTTTTACTATACATCTCTGCATATATCCCTCTTGTGTAAGGATATTCTCCGGGAATTTCGCCTTGAAATTGTTCATCCAGAGGGTAACTTGAATCAATTTCAAATGCTTTATCGCTAGAAACAGATTCTTTTAAATTTTTCTTTGGTCTTTGTGATTCATCCATTATTTTTTTAACTATTTGTTCTGTTGGAAATGTCGTTATTAACCTTTTCTCTTAAATCCCTTATTAATTGTCCCAATTCCGAGGTTGCACCTGAGAAGTTATATTTTATCCATTTCAATATAAAATTGTTTGCCTGTGTTACTTCGGTAAGTGTCAACACACATATTTCTCCAAAAGGTTTCAATTCATAGGTATGAGTTGAAATTAATGACATATCCTGACTAACCGTATTACGAACCAACTTTCTATTTCTTAAATGTGCAAAGGATTCCCATTCGATTTCCTGGCCATTTACGTCAGTTTCTTTCCAAATATCCCTCCCTTTACTATTAACAATTTTTTCTACCTTTACTAAACCACTTCTCCACAGTGGTTGCATTTCATAGTCGGTTATAATTTGCCACAAATACTCACTAGTAACGTTAAATTGTTCGGTCACCGTATATTTATTTGAACCTGAAGATTGCCTCTTAAAAATCAAAACTGCAAAAGTAATAAAACTGATACAAAATATTGTTACTATAATTAACGTCATTTTCGCATTTCGCCTTATACTTTTTAACCTATAATTCTTCTAATCATGTTACAGTGTATGTTATAGAATTATACCAAAAGTTCAGTTCTATATTGGATTAATAGAGATTACAATCATTACTAACTAATAACTAGGTATACCGGTGGATAAACGCATAGTTTCTGGAAATATTCAAGAAGATGAATTAATCAACGAGAAAAATCTCAGGCCAAAGAAGCTTTCTGAATATATAGGCCAAGACAAGATTAAGAGTAATTTGGAAATTTCTATTGCTGCTGCAAAAAAACGAGGGGACCCTCTAGATCATTCCTTAATATTCGGTCCTCCGGGAGTAGGAAAAACAACCCTTGCAAATATCTTAGCACTAGAAATGAATGCTCAGCTTAAAACCACTTCTGGACCAGCAATAGAAAAAGCTGGCGACCTCGTATCCATATTAACTGGTTTAAAAGAAGGCGACGTACTTTTTATCGACGAAATACACAGATTACCAAGGATAGTAGAAGAAATTCTTTACCCCGCCTTGGAGGATCTTTTCGTAACATGGATGATAGACAAAGGAATGCGAGCTAGAAGCATGAATCTTTCAATAAAGCCTTTTTGCCTGATTGGCGCAACGACAAGGTTTGGCATGGTAAGCAGCCCTTTACGAGACCGCTTCGGTTCAGTCATCAGGCTAGATTTCTATGATGAAAACGCAATGATATTAATAGTAGAAAGGTCTGCTAAAATTCTAGGTATTCCAGGCGATGTTAAAGGATTTACAGAAATTGCAAAACGGTCAAGAGGTACACCTAGAATTGCGAATCGGTTATTGAGGCGTGTTAGGGACTATGCTCAAGTAAAAGGTGATAATAAAATTGATGAAAGCCTATCTAAAACAGCACTTGATAAACTTGAGGTTGATGAATTAGGTCTAGACGACTGGGATGTTCTTATTTTAAAATCTCTGATCGAAAAATTTGGGAGGTCCGGTAGGCCTAGAAACACTAGCCGCCTCGATCAGCGAAGATGCTGATACTATAACAGAAGTGTATGAACCATATTTGTTACAAGTAGGGATGTTAGACAGAACCAGGAGTGGTCGAGTAGCAACCTTAAGAGCTTATAACCATCTTGGGTATAACCCACCAGCCAGTAAACAAGCACAGCCTAATCTTCTCTAAAATCTACAGCTCCACATAGATGCTTTACATACCAGACAATGATGCAAGGTTATTGTCATGAAGTAGTTTATATAAATTATTTGTACCAACTAGTTCTTGATGAGTACCTTCTTCTACAACTTCACCGTCTTTTAATACAATTATCTTATCCGCATCCCTGATAGTTGAAAGACGATGGGCAATGATTATAGAGGTCCGGCCAACAAGCAATTTACTTAAAGCTTTTTGAATCATTTGTTCAGTATGACTGTCAATATTGGCTGTAGCTTCATCCAAAATCAGTATTTTCGGGTCGGCTACAAGAGCTCTAGCAAAACTTATTAACTGCCGTTCTCCAAGACTTAAATTAGACCCTCTTTCATCCAACATGGTGTTATAATTTTCAGGCAATCTCATTATTAAATCATGACACCCAACGGCTTTCGAAGCATCTATCATTTCTTGTTCGGTAACTTCTTCATGCCTATATTTAATGTTTTCTCTTACTGTGCCAGTGAAAATATATGGCTCTTGGAGCACCGATGCCATTTGGTTAATCATAGATTCACGAGAAACATCTCTAATATCTTTTCCATCAATTAAAACAGCTCCGTTATTTCTGTCGATATCATAAAATCGTGAGAGCAACGAAACTAAAGTCGTTTTACCAGCTCCAGTGGGACCGACAATTGCATTTGTAGTTCCTGGTTTTATGTGCAAATTTAATTTTTTTATGATTTCGGTTTGGCCATCATACGAAAAGGAAACGTTTTTATATTCAACTTCGCCATTAATATTTCCCATATCAGGGGCACCTTGTGCGTCAATCACTTCAGATTGTTGGTCCATCAACTCAAATATTCTTTCACCAGAAGTCATTGAGCGTTGTAACTGCGTGTATTGCATTGTGACGCTTCGTATTGGATCAAAAAACCTTTGTATGTACAAAACAAAAGCTACAATTGAGCCAATCTGCATAGATCCTGACTGAGCAAACATTGCCCCAAAAAATAGCGCCAGAGCTATAGAAACACCTGTCAAAAAATCCACCGGCGGAATCAGTCCGGCTGATAATTTGGAAGCCCTTAACGAGGCACTTTTGTTATCTTGGTTTAATGAATCAAACTGTCCCGCATTGTATCTTTGGCGGTTCATTGCCTGCACAACACGTACACCTGATATATTCTGGTTTAAGTAGGAGTTTACTGCAGAAATAGCAGTCCTGCTGAAAACAAAGCCGATTTTTGCTCTTGGCTGCCAATACAACATTACTGCCACTAAACAAGGAATCACAACCATCGATATTAACCCTAGTTTCCAATTTAAAAGGAGGATTGCACCAATTATCCAAAAAAGCACTGCAAAATCAGCTAACCCAGTTACTAGCATAGAGAAAAATTCTCCTATTTGGTAAACATCTCCTTGCACTCTTGAAATCAATCTGCCAATTTCGGTTTTATCAAAAAAGCCTAAAGATAGTTGCTGGATTTTTCCAAACATGTCTTTTTTCAACCTGTATAAAACATGCTGTCCAATCTTAACGCAACTTATCTCCATGACCAATGAACAAAGACTATTAAAGATCATGACTAAAATGAAGCCTATGCTCAAAAATATCAACCCATTCCACTTTCCTTTCACAATGTATTCATCGATAGCAATTTTTATCATAAAAGGCATAGCCGTTTGAGAAATCGACCATAAAGCAGTTGCTACAAGCGCTAAAATCACCAATCTAAGTTTGCCTTTAAGATATGGTATTAATCTTTTAACCACATTTGGTTTGTATACTGTTCCAAACAGTTGGTCGTCATCTATTTTTATTTGTTGTTCTGTGTTCATTAGGCTGATATAACCGGTTGATTACTTAGGTCCAATTCTGACATCTTCATATTTGCTGGTTTTAGCTGCAAATCATATATCTCTTTGTACATCCCATTTCGCTGAATTAGTTCTTCATGTTTGCCAGTTTCAACAATTTCACCATCAGCCATAACTAGGATTTTGTCAGCTTGGTGGACCGTGCTTAATCTATGAGCTATCACAAAAGTAGTCCTGTTTTCAGTAACTGATTTGAGCGCCATTCTAATATCTTCTTCAGTTTTAGCATCTACGCTTGAAGTAGAATCATCTAATATGAGAATCGGGGGGTCCAAAAGTATAGCTCTTGCTATAGAAAGCCTCTGTCTCTGTCCACCAGACAAAGTTGCACCTCTTTCTCCTACTATTGTGTCATAGCCTTCAGGTAACGACGACACAAAGTCATGAAATTGCGCTGCGGTTGATGCTTCAATTATTTCTTCCATCGCTGCGCCTGTCTTGCCATAGGCTATGTTGTCTTTTATTGATCCTTTAAACAAAAACACGTCTTGCTGGACTAATCCAATGTTATTTCGCAACGAGTTAAGCGTAACGTTGTTGATATCCATATCATCAATCTTTATCATCCCGCGTGACCTGTCATAAAACCGTGAGAGCAAACTCACCAATGTTGTTTTTCCACTTCCAGGTGGACCTACTAACGCTATACTTTGTCCTGCTTTTACGTCTACAGATACGTTTTTCAAAACGTTTTCTGTTCCATCAGCATATTTGAACCCAACCTTTTCAAATGAAACGTTTCCTTTTGTTCTAGGCATATCAATTGCTAGAGGGTGTTCTTTTATACTTTGGTCATTTTCAATTATTTTAAACACTCTTTCTGCTGCTGCTGAAGCCCTTGCAAAATTATTCACCATCATTCCAACGCTTCTTATTGGCAAATTAAGGATTTGAAAATAGAAGAGAAATTGTGCTAATTCACCAGCACTCAATGTACCACCAATCACCCTGTATCCTCCCAACAGCAAAATCACACCAATAAGGGTGAAAAAACTAGTATTGATTATTGTCATGTTTATAATTTGGAATTTTTCGGCTTTGACGCTGCCTGCAGCTACTTTAGCATTATAATGTTCAAATTTTGTTTCTTCGTGCTTTTCAGAACCAAACGCTTTAACCACTTTCATACCGCTTAGATTTTCCTGTAAAACAGTACTGCTATCAGCCATGTCTTTTTGCACTTGCAACCATATTCTTCTTAATCGCAACTTGATTCTTGATGATATGAATCCTAGTACTGGCACAAAACAAATACTTACAATTCCTAAAATAAGGTCAATGGACATTAACATAAAAGGAACTGCTATAAAAAGTATCAAGAAATATATGCTACGAACTAATCCAACGTTTACAAACATCCTTATAGCCTCAACATCTGTTATTGCGATAGACATCAAGTTTCCCGTGTGCTGTTTGTCGAAAAAGGAAAAGCTGCGGGTTTGCACATGGTCATAAAACAATTTTCTCAAATCATACACCGCATGCTGGCCCAATGCTTCGCCGAAATAGTTC
>CAYRIG010000053.1:0-3348 GCA_964424315.1 uncultured Dehalococcoidia bacterium
CGACATGCTGGAAATAATAACCGAGGTGGTAGACAACAGTGACTTCATGGCTGTTCATGAAAAATATGCAACAAATATAATAGTAGGGTTTGCAAGACTGGCGGGCAAATCAATTGGAATTGTTGCACAGCAACCATCAAGATTAGCCGGGGTATTAGACATTAATGCATCAATAAAAGCTGCAAGATTTGTGAGATTCTGTGATGCGTTTAATATCCCTATAGTTACGTTCATAGATGTTCCTGGATTCATGCCAGGCACGCTTCAAGAACATAACGGAATTATAAGACATGGCGCTAAATTGATTTATGCCTACGCTGAAGCAACAGTTCCAAAAATTAGTGTAATTACGAGAAAAGCGTTTGGTGGAGCTTATATTGTCATGAGTAGTAAGAATTTAAAGGGAGACATTAATTATTCGTGGCCTACGGGGGAACTTGCAGTTATGGGAGCTGAAGGAGCTGTAAATATAATCCATCGTAATAAAATAAAGTCATCTAAAAATGATGATAAAATTAAGACTGATTTGATACAGGATTATGAAAATAAATTTATGAATCCATACGTAGCAGCATCTACAGGTATAATTGACGACGTTATCGACCCAAGTGAAACTAGATCCAAAATAATCAGTGGGTTAGACATGCTTGCGAATAAAAGAGATACACTTCCCCCTAAAAAACATGGGACGATTCCGCTTTGAACCAAGAGCAAATCATTGGAATAACAATGAAAGTAGCTATATCAGCTGCTATACAAGCATATTTAAACCAAAGTACTGCAGGTAACCCACAACAACCTGCTAGCGTAATAAATAGATGGAAACTGTTTACTTCAACAGACTACAACATCCTACGCACGAGTGGAACAAATCCTTGGAAAAATCACACAGGGTTTTATGATTAAAGAATGTTAAATAATCACGAACAAGAAAATAGTATTAAATTCTCAGATACAACGTTCCGAGACGGTCACCAAAGTTTATTAGCAACTCGACTGAAAACTGCAGACATGGAACCAATGGCAGAACTGATGGATTCTATTGGATTTCACTCAATGGAAGTGTGGGGAGGAGCTACTTTCGATGTTGCTACAAGATATTTGACCGAAGACCCATGGGACAGACTTAGAAGATTTAAATCCCTTATTAAAAACACTCCTTTAACTATGTTATTGAGAGGGCAATCTCTTGTAGGTTATAGAAATTACGCCGATGACGTTGTAGAAAAGTTTATAGAACGTTCTGCTTATAATGGAATTGATGTTTTCAGAGTTTTTGATGCGCTTAACGACGAAAGAAATTTGGAAAAGTCGACATCGGCCATTAAAAATGTAAATAAACATCTCCAACTAACCATATGCTATTCTGTAACTGACAGCGGCAGCATGGGCGGGCCAATTTATACTCTCGATTATTTCATTAATAAAGCTAAATCTTTAGAAAGTATGGGGGCCGATAGCATATGCATAAAAGATATGGCTGGATTGCTTTCACCATTTGATGCTTACAGTTTATTTAGTGAGCTTAAGAAAAATACTAAAGTTCCATTACAATTGCATACACATTACACTAGCGGTATGGCCTCTATGTCAGCCTTGAAAGCTATAGAGGCAGGAGTTGATGTAGTTGATGCTTGTTTATCTCCTTTAGCGCTAAGAACTTCCCAACCTGCTATAGAACCCTTAGTTATGAGTTTAAATAATCATTCTAGAAATTCAGGTTTGGATTTAGAACTGTTACACCAAGCTTCAGACCAACTAGAGTCAATATTAAAAAAATACAAACGTGATTTAGAAATGCCAAGAGCATCAATCATTGATGCTAAGGTATTAAGCCACCAAATTCCAGGAGGAATGATAAGTAATTTAATATCACAATTACGAGAATTAGATGCCCTAGATAAATTGGAAAATGTACTAGCGGATATTCCAACTACTAGGAAAGATTTAGGTTATCCGCCTTTAGTAACACCTATAAGTCAAATGGTTGGAAGTCAATCCGTAAGCAATATATTGAATGGTAAATACAATATGATCAGTTCACAATTACAAAATTATCTGAAAGGCATGTACGGTAAACCTCCTGCTAAAATTTCTGGTGATTTAATAAATGAAGTTGACTCAAAAGAAATCCTAGACCAAGATACTAGGCCAGCTGACCTTCTTGAGCCCGAGTTAGAAGATGCAACTACACAAATAAAAGAAATAACCACAGATATAGACGACATCTTGACTTACACTTTATACCCAACAACTGGAATGAAATTCCTTCGACAAAAACATGGATTTGACCCAATAGAAAAAGTCGAAAAACAGGAACATTTTAAACCCCAATCCCCACGCATATCTAAAGTTGATAATGCGCAATTACCATCTAGAAGTTCAAATGTTAAAACTTTCAATGTATTTGTAGAAGGACAATACTTTGAAGTAGAAGTCGATCCAGTATATGAAAAAGCAAATCCGTTACCTGATAAGGAAAAATCCGAACATGAAAACACAAATAAAATATCTGAAGGAGAAATCTTACTTGCTCCAATGCCTGGGACAATTTCCAAATACAATGTTCAATTGGGAGATCAAATATCAAAAGGAGATACAGTACTCATATTAGAAGCTATGAAAATGGAAAATGCATTGTCTGCACCAAAATCGGGTATCATCACTGAAATAGGGTTTAAAGAAGGTGACTTGGTTAGCAAGGGAGATATATTAGCGGTAATATCTTAATAATCAAATTTAATTAATAAATCGAGGAAGGATAACAAATTGGACAACCATAATTTACAAAAAATAAGTGCTCATTTTATTTCTGTAATAGAACAACAACTAAATAGACTTGATAAAATTAAAAATTCAGATGACTGGGTCAATTACAAGAAAATAACTCCAATAATTATAGGTATGATTGGAGGAGATGGTATAGGACCAATCATTAGTGATGCTACAAGACATGTTTTAGAAGAGCTTTTATCTGAAGAAAAAAAATCAGGCAAAATATTATTCAGGGATATTAAAGGTCTTACTATAGAAAATAGAGCTTCTGTAGGTAAAGCAATACCAGATGACGTTTTGGAAGAAATAAAAAAATGTCATGTTACATTAAAGGGTCCTACACATACACCTGAAAAAGGGGATCCGTGGCCAAACATAGAAAGCGCTAACGTTGCTATGAGAAAAGAATTGGATTTATTTGCTAACGTTAGACCAGTGAGAATACCGATTGAAAATATAGATTGGACCTTTTTCAGAGAGAACACAGAAGATCTATATGCAGTAGGAAGTCAAGGAATCAACGTTACAGATGATTTAGCAGTAGACTTCAGAATAATATCATCTACAGGATCA
>CAYRIG010000053.1:3358-8422 GCA_964424315.1 uncultured Dehalococcoidia bacterium
CAGCATTTGCTCATGCTCAAAGAACAGGAAAATCTAAGGTTACAGTTGTCACAAAAGCAAATGTTGTCAAAACTACCGATGGCAAATTCTTGGAAGTAGCAAACAAAGTAGCGAGTAGATACCCGAATATAAATTGGGACGCTTGGTATATAGATATAATGACTGCTAAGTTGTTGGATGCTAAACGCCGAAACCAATTCGAAGTATTAGTTATGCCAAATCTATATGGAGATATACTCACAGATGAAGCAGCAGAAATTCAAGGAGGTGTTGGAACTGCCGGTAGTGCAAACATAGGAAAATCTCACGCAATGTTTGAAGCCATCCATGGTAGCGCACCAAGAATGGTGAAAGAAGGAAGAGCCCAATACGCCGACCCGAGTTCCCTTTTACGAGCTGGAGCAATGCTTCTTGACCACATTGGGTTTACAGAATTAGGTAACAAACTCAACAAGGCTATTGATATATGTGGAATGTATGAAAAACGTTTCCCCATAAACGGAAGAGAGTCTGGAGCAACCAGTGAACGCTATGGCAAATATATACTTGAAACAATTAAGAACCCAGAACTAGATGCGATCTGGGATAAATATTCAAATGGATAAAATTGATTATTAACTACACCAGTTAAGAAAATTTTTATGAATCCATGTTTAGTAAAAGGAGAGTTCATATATGAAAAATAAAATCACAGTAGTTGGTGCTGGAAATGTAGGTGCTACTACCGCTCAACGTATTTTTGATAAAGGCTATTCAGATGTAGTTCTGATTGACATAGTCGATGGATTACCTCAAGGTAAAGCTTTGGATATTCAAGAATCAGGACCAATATCTGGCTCAGATGCTCAAATTATAGGTTCTAATGATTACAAAGCGTCAGCAAACTCAGACATAGTTGTAATAACCTCAGGAATTGCAAGAAAACCGGGTATGTCTAGAGATGATTTGTTACTGACAAACATGAAAATAGTCACTCAGGTTGTAACAGAAATAGTTTCGCTTTCTCCAAACTCTATATTAATTCCAGTAACAAACCCTTTGGACGCTATGGCATACCAAGCGTACAAAATCAGTGGTTTCCCAAGCAACCGCGTTGTAGGAATGGCAGGTATACTAGATACCTCAAGATTCCGTACTTTTATCTCTCAGGAACTAGGGGTATCTGTCTCCTCTATATCAACATATGTTCTGGGAGGGCATGGTGACACAATGGTCCCTTTAATTGGTCAAACAATAGTCGGTGGAAAACCTATAGCAGAATTAATTCCAGCTGACCGCCTAGAACAAATAGTACAAAGAGCTCGCGATGGAGGAGCTGAGATAGTCAATTATCTAAAAACCGGAAGCGCATATTATGCCCCTTCCGCTTCGGTGGTACAAATGATTGAATCCATATTGTTTGATAAGAATGAAGTACTTCCCTGCACAGCATATTTGCAAGGAGAATACGAAGCAAGTGACGTTTATGCAGGAGTACCTGTAGTATTAGGCCAAAAAGGTGTTGAACGTATTGTAGAATTTAAATTGACAGAAAAAGAAAAATCCCTCTTTGGAAAATCTGTTGATTCTGTAAGAGAGTTGATTTCAATAATGGGAAATCCCTGATTTGCAGCTTGGCTAGCTTACTTTCTACATGTCAGCTATATTCCGTAAATCAATTAGAGATTGTCTTGCTCAGTTTTCAACATTGTAAATAGATATGTCAATTCAAATAATCTTTTCAATCATCCTTAGCGTATCAATAATCTTATTATGTGGTTGTAATTATCAAAACCAAAAGGAAACTCAGCCCATGAGCACTCCGACTTCCACAATCGAAGCCAAACCAACCACAATTCGTAAGCCAATGGTTGAAAACCCAAAAGCTGTTGTATCCAAACCCTCAAACCCAACCAAAATAGAATCACCAGTTATCAGTCCTGAAATTCATATTGCACGAGGAGACAATAGTTTCCAATCCCGTTCGTATCAAAAAGCTATTGAACACTACGAATCAGCAATTAAACTCGATCCAAATCATGACAGAGCCTATCATAAAATCGGCATAGTCTATTTCAACTTAGGATTATACGAAAAAGCAATACAATACTACGCGAAAGCTATTGATATTAACCCAAATAAAATAGAAGCCTACCACGGAAGAGGAATTGTTTATCACATGATGTCAGACCATCAAAAAGGCGTGGATGATTTAACCAAGGCCCTTGAGATTGATAATTCAGTGGAGGTAACAGATTCGATGTTCCCATTGAGAGCAAATATATATCACAACCGTGGATTCATGTATCTCCATATGGAACAATATCAAAATGCTTTGTCAGACTTTGAAAAAGCCATTGAGATAAACCCTAGCTACACACAAGCGATAAACAGCAGAAAATCACTTCTAGATTCAGGAATTTTAGACAATTAATTTTTTGAACATTAAAAATCGAATTTTACCTGGTTTCTATGAACAATCGATTTTTTGTTTTTGACCGATAATATAAATAATTTAGGTGTCTAAAACTAATACAAATAAGTAAATCAGTATTAGTATTAAAATCCTTTATAACAAAGTAGAATTACATCTATAGTAAAATATTTGAATTGATGGGAGTGGATGAGGCCCGGTGGTCTCTGCGGACTTCAAATCCGTTGGCTTTTACCCTTCGGTAGAAGTGGTGGGTTCGACTCCCTCGCACTCCCGCCAAAATATTTAAAATTTAATCGAGATTGATATCGAGTTATAAAAGACTTGTCATCAAGTTGGTCTAAAAGAATGGATAATCATAATAATACAAACATAAACTCTAATTTCATCAAAGAGATAATTACAAATGATCTTGTTATGAATAGAAAAAAAGAAACTATTATAACGAGATTCCCACCTGAACCAAATGGGTTTCTACATATTGGCCACGCAAAATCTATAACCTTGAATTTTGGGTTAGCTGAAGAATTTAACGGCGTGTGCAACCTTAGATTTGATGATACCAATCCTACAAAAGAAAACATAACTTATGTGGACTCAATAAAAAAAGACATTGAATGGATGGGATGGGACTGGAATAACAACCTTTACTTCGCCTCAGATTACTTCCAACAACTATTTGAGTTCGCTGTGACTCTAATAAATTCAGGAAAAGCATATGTTGATGATCTTACCCAAGAACAAATACGTGAATATAGAGGTACTTTGGTTAAGCCTGGAATAGAAAGTCCATACAGGGAACGATCAATAGAAGAAAATCTAAATTTATTTAAAGAAATGAAAGACGGCAAACATGAAGAAGGCAGTAAAGTACTTAGAGCAAAAATAAACATGCAATCTGGAAACCTAAATATGAGAGACCCAGTTTTGTACAGGATAATCCATGCTGAACATCACAGAACTCAAAATACATGGTGTATATACCCCATGTATGATTTTGCTCATGGTCAATGCGATTCAATAGAAAAAGTCACTCATTCTATTTGTACTTTAGAATTTGAAGATCACCGTGAACTATATGACTGGATACTGGACGAATTGAAAATCCACCATCCAAAACAAATTGAATTTGCAAGATTAAACTTATCCTTCACTGTACTCAGCAAACGAAAATTAATGAAACTAGTAGATGAAAACCATGTAGAAGGTTGGGATGACCCTAGAATGCCCACATTATCCGGTCTTAGGAGAAGAGGATATACCGCCGATTCGATTAAAAATTTCTGCACTAAAATCGGTGTGGCAAAAAGACAAAACACAATTGATATTTCATTATTAGAACATTCATTACGAGAGGACTTAAATCAAAAATCTCAGAGAGTCCTCGCAGTTCTAAATCCAATAAAAATCACAATAGAAAATTATCCTGAAGGTCAAATAGAGTATGTTGAGGCAGTGAACAACCCAGAAGATCCCAGTAAAGGAATCCGACAGGTTCCTTTTAGCAAGGAAATCTATATTGATAAAAATGATTTTATGGTTGATCCACCTCGTAAATTCAATCGCTTAACTTTGGGCAGTGAAGTAAGATTAAAATACGCATATTTCATAACATGTAAACAAATCGTCCATAATCCTGAAACGGGAGAGATTGATGAATTGATATGCACATATGACCCAGATTCCAAAGGTGGTCAATCACCAGATGGACGTAAAGTAAGAGGCACTATTCATTGGGTATCAAAGCCAGAAGCTATTAAAGCTGAGGTTAGAATTTATACTCCCCTTTTCTTAACAGAAAAGCCTGATGAATCAACCGACTTCATATTAAATATAAACCCAAATTCGATAGAGGTATTAAATAACTGCTTTATTGAACCAAGTATATCTGCTACAAAACCAGGAGATATATTGCAATTTGAGAGATTAGGGTATTTTTGTGTTGATTCAAAACACTCTAAAAATAATAATTTGGTTTTCAACAGAGCCGTATCACTTAAAGACTCTTGGTCAAAAATCAATCAAACAAAATAGCCATCAATTTTACGTATTTTCTTCATGCTATTTACACTGAGAATAACTGAAGGCAGTATTAAACCTACTATCATTACTATCATAACCCAAGATGGTCTTTGACACTTAGAATACCAATAATTAAAATCACATTGTGTCAAACCTGAAACATTTAACACCCATGGCATTACTGCATCCAAAACAACAGCCAAAACTACCCCAATAAACGGACATGCTATCCCTATCAAAGCAACTTTAACAAATTTCCTATTCATGCCTAAATAAATATATCCAAAACCAAAAGGCAGCAAATTTAATAATGTAGCTAGAGTTTTATTTTTCATATAAATACACCGCAAACCCGTTTACTTATTTTCACATACCAATAACTATAATGCTATTACATTGAAACACATACATATTATTATAATTTTAATAAGTCAAAAAGTGATAGTATCATTCACTACATATATAAACATAATATTCAAACACATAAAATGATTGCAAATAATTAACAAAAAATGATGTAGCTTTATATCAGTATATGTTTAAAAAGATTAATATGGAACCAACCGTTTTAATAATTGTGAAACCAATTCAACAATCGGAAATACTATATATCAAGGTCGCCAAATAAT
>CAYRIG010000054.1:0-4501 GCA_964424315.1 uncultured Dehalococcoidia bacterium
TCCGGAATATTACACCCCTGTAATTGATTTGATATTTAATCACTTCGGTGAAGATAGAATTATTTATGCAAGTAATTGGCCGCAATTAGAAAGGGTAAGCGACTACGGAATTGGATTGGATATTGTCAAAACATATTTTGATCGCAAAGGGTCTTATACAAGTGCAAAAATTTTTAGAGGTAATGCACTAAGCTTTTACAAATAGTTTGCAGTATTTCTTTTTGTATGTAAGGAAAGTAAAAACTGTCTAGTTATTCTGCTTCTGGTGGGTTACCGCCGACTAGTAGATAAGTGAAAGGCCCATCCCCTATGTTCTCCATATAGTGTTCTTTGAACGGTGGCACAAATATATAAGTACCTTTTGTGGCTATACTTTCTTCTCCATCTACAATCACCTTGCCTTTTCCTTCAATTACGTACATGTATTGAAAAGATTCATGTTGGTGCGAATCGTAGATACCGCCCGGTGCAAAGGAATTTGCTCCCATCCACATATTAGTTGCGTAACCGAAACGTTCCATAGATTCGCTATCTCCTGGCATAGTAAAACCCCTTACTTTAGTTTGGTTATATACTTTACCCGTTTTAACAGTTGAACCTATGTATTCTTCATGCACATGATCTTCGTAATCCTTTTCAAATGTTTTGTAGTCTGATTCTTGAAATATGTATTTGGGCATTTGATATCTCCTTTTAATGGGATCTTAAAATGTGACATAGGAAATTTATCTAAACCAATCGTAATGTAAACCAAGATTTCTGTCTTTTAATGGAAGCGTTACTTTAACACCTCCAGCAGCTGAAGATTGCTTTAGTGCAATTTCAACCTCTATAGCTCTTCCAACTATTTTTCCTGAATTTTTTGGCTCGTCTAAATCGCCGTTGATTGTCCTCATAACATCGTCTAAAGAATATATACCTCCATAAGGCATCATCATTTGCGGATATGGCCATGGCATCTTCGTAATTACAGATGTTTCACTTTTGTAAGTTGTAGTTTTTACCTTTTGGGAAAGCGCCCATTTAAAAGTATTTTCAAATTCTATTTCCCCTTCACTACCGGTAATTCTTACTCCAGGAGCACCAGCACGAAAATGTACTACTGTTCCGTCTTTTGTCACAAGCATCCCCTGTCCTTTGAATTCGCTACTTCCTGAGTCAGCTCTAGGCTTATCACCGATTCCAACTACCCAATCTGGTTCTGAATCAAGAAAATATGACCAGTTTTGATGTTGAGCATGAGTCCCTGAAGCCTCTATTGATATTACTTCTCCAATAGCTCCTTCATTTACCAGTTGTTTTGCTTTTTCAAAAGACGGGTGTGTCGTGCTGATTGCTCCACACGACAAAGCGGTTCCGTTTTTAGCACATGTTGAGACCATTTCATCAACTTCTGCAAGAGTGTGTGCCATAGGTTTTTCAGTAAAAATACCTTTAGCCCCAAGGTTAGATGCCATACATGTAAAATGTGCCCTACCCTTCGTATTGGTGGCAACGGCTACTATATCAAGTTTTTCTTTTTTCAGCATTTCTTCAGCATCTGTATATACATTTGTTATCCCGTAGCGCTGAGTGAATGCATCAAGTCTTTTGACGTCCCTGTCTGCTGCTGTAACCAGTTCCACATCCGGCCTATCATAAATCGCTTCAGCATACGACGTTGGGTTACTTTCTATACCTGGATGTTCATGATGGTGGATTTTTTTGTGAACATCCAGTTCAGGAGTTGGTCTATTAGCATCATCAATCTCGAACTTGTCTCCTATTCTTTTGGCAAGGTCATATAGTAAACCCATCCAGCCTAAGCCTATTACACCGCCTCTATATTTTTTCATATGAATCCCCTTTTGATGAATTTTGTATGTTAATTGTCAATTGTATTTTATTGATAATCTTACGTTGTTGAGGATGAGCGAATCTATTCTGGAAGAATCTGGTTTAATCATTTTGATTTGGATAGTATTTATACCTGATTTTATGAACTCAGAACTTAAGGTCCATTTTGCGCAATAACCTTCATCATTTTTTTTGTCTAGTTGTGATGGATAATAATTCCAATTGGTGTCGGCTTTGTAATGGACAAAATCCCATCCATTGGGATTGGTTATAGCATCATTCCAATTCAAATTGCGATCGTTGATACTTACAGATATTTCATCACCATTAAATCCATCAAAAAGTAATTCTAATTCGCAATCTGCCAGTATGTTTTTGGAAATTGAATCTTCTATATCGTCGGCAACATTTATTTCAACATCAGCAGTTTGATCAGCGATTGTATTTTCAATAGCTAGGGGCAACTGTGTTTTTGGTATGCCGTTTCTAAATGACATATGTAGATGACTTGCAGTTCCAAATCTAGAATAAGAGCGGTCTCTTTCGTACCTTTTATCTAAGTGTTTTAGCGTATCCGGAGAAGACAATTCCTTTAATTCATTTTGTTTCCAACTAGCGGTCATGCTATATAGATTAAATAGATGAATTCCATCTATTCCTTGACTCCAATAATTGGCTGCTATAGCTCTAAGTGTTAGCTGGTCAACAGCAGGTCTTAATCCTTCTAAACAACCAAATATGTGTATGTTTTTACCTGAAGCCTTTTGTACGAATTCATGTATGGGGCCATCGAAAGGGATAAACCCACCTCCGGCGACAACTATATCAACTAAATCTTTTTCTATCCATGTTTCAATATCCAAACCGATTCCCAAAGAAGCGCTAAAACTAGCTGGAACCCTGACTATCAAGTCGTAGTTTTTGTTGTTGATTTCTCCAAGTTTATCCATTCCGGCTCGAATATATTTAACCATGTCAGTTATAAGGTAGGAGTTAGAAATTGCTTGTTCGACTTTAAAATATCCCGGATGTCTCATGAAATCTAATTCAACACCATCTACGTCGAATTTTTCTATTGTTTCTAGTATCACATCTGCTTTTATCTTTCTTACTTCTTCAAATGAGAAATCGAGTCCTCTACCTATTCCCCACTCCATGCTACCTTTTAAAGGTTCTTTACCTCTGTTAATAAGGTATTCAGGGTGCTCAAGACGAAGTTTATCTGTCATATCGCTGTCATAATGTTGGTTCATCCTGAAAGAAGGGAAAAAATCCATGCCTGCTTTTCTACATAATTTAGGGATGACAGTTAAAGGACCTCCGTGTTTTTCGATAAATTGCTCTAAATTGCCAGGGCTTCTACTGTCGCTACGTTCACCTATTTCAGTTTCGAAATTATATGTGTATGCTCCTGAAGACCATATAAAACCGTCTATTGCTGAACCTACGTGCGGCTCAATCATCTCGTCCCACATGATTTCTGGTGTCACTGGATTTCTGAAATGTAAAATCCAGCTATCGTCATTTGATAAAACTTTTCTGTTCTTACCGCTTCTTGGCATTGGTATGTCCTTTTATATAAATAGATTTGCTAATTGTGATTTATTCGCACCTGTATTTTATTGATTTTAAGTGTGGCTGGTTTTGATATATTTGTTGCCTTACTTTTTATTCGAATGATATTTTCACCAAATCTAAGAATTTCAGGAGTGATTGCAAATGAATAGACTTTACCCTCAGTTATTGTAGTTATGGTTTTTGACGGATAAATGTTCCATTTAGCGTCATAATTTTCCATTTCTAGTCCGCTACAAATCTTTGCATCATCAAGTTTCAATCCATAATCGTTTACAGATATTGAATCGAGGTTATCAATGCCAATATCATCAAACAAAAACCTAATCTCTAAAGTAGCTTGTGTTTTTTCAATTTTGTCAAAATATTCGGGTATGTCCATGTATATTGGTACCCCGTCAGTATGGTAAGTAGAGTCAACTACAACAGGTATTTGTGTTCGTTTAATCGCATTTAAAAATGAAAAATGTAATTTGGAGTCAGGTTGAAATCTGTTTCTATCATCTGTCGCATATATTTTGTTCGATTTTTTCAATAAATCAATATCTGAGATTGGCCCTAGTACTTCTTTTTTCCATTCTTTCGACATGGAATAAAAATTGAAAAGGTATATTCCGTCAACTCCAGCTTGATAATATCTGGAAGAAATCGCATTTAATATATTTTTATTCGTGCCATGGTCATGCATGGCTTCTAGGCATCCATAAACAGAAGTTTCGGTTCCTTTAGTTAAATCACAGAATTCCTGTATTGGCATTTCAAATGGAATCATTCCTCCACCAGCTACCACTACATCTACCAATTTATTTCTTACCCATGTGTTTATGTTTAGCCCTATTCTTTTACAGTCGGATAGGGTTGGTGGTACTCTAACAATCAGTTCGAGGTGCTTATTTCTTTCTTTTCCAATCTGATTCATCCTGTTTCTAATACCCGTAATCATGTCTGTCATCAGATAGTGATTTGAATTAGATTCTGAAATTTTAAAAAATGCTGGATGCCGCATAAAATCTAACTCTATACCGTCAATATCCCACCTTTCGGCTAATTCTAGGATTATACTGCTCATGTAATTTCTAACATGATTTTT
>CAYRIG010000054.1:4511-8395 GCA_964424315.1 uncultured Dehalococcoidia bacterium
ATTCCATACTAGGTTCAGCATTGATTTCATTCCACCCAATCAGATATTCAGGGTTGTTTTTCCTAAATTTACTGAATGAAGGATCGTCTATGTCGATGTCGTAATGTTCATTCATTCTTACTGAAGGATAAAATTTAATTTCTGCTTTTTTGCACAAATCTGTGATGACTTCCATCGGGCCACCGTGATTTTTTATAAGAAAGCTAAGGTTATCTCCTCTTGTTTTCTGACTTTTATCTTTTGAATTACCATAAGCTTGGTCAGCGCGTTCACCAATATTAGTTTCAAAGTCCCATATGTCATGCCCTCCAACTGACCACATAAATCCTTTTATAGGTGAGCCTATATGAGGCTTAATCATATCTTCCCACATTTTCTCCGGGGTTAAAGGAGGATCAGTAAAGGCTAATATCCATGCATCGTCATTTGAAAAAATCTTATGTTTCATTATATTTTTGTCCGTTATTTCTTTTACCAATAACTATTGTGCTTGGATGATACATTTCATTTTGCTGCTATGCAACTTAACAAAGTTTGTTTTGCGTAAAAAACATTAAATGTACGGTTGTAGTATTTGTATCAGTTCTTCAAATGATTCCCCAATTTTGGATGAACTCGTGTCTATAGTAAATTTGTTGTTTAATAATGACGCTTCATACTCCTCATCAAATCTTTTTAGTACATGTTCAATATCTTTTTCTTTTAAGCATCCGTTTGAATGCGGGTCTGCTTTCATTCTCTTTTTTATGGTTTCAGGAGTAGCTTTTACCAATATTAGGATAGTGTTAGGGGCTATTTCCAATATTTGCTTCTCAAAGGAGCGCATAGATTTTTCCCTCTCTCCTTTTTGTCCTTGTCCTCCGTAACCAAAATACAAAGGTGCATATATACCTTCTTCTATATGAGCTCCAACCATAATATGATGGTTTTGTTTGTAAAACGCTTTTTGGATATGGTATTCAAGATGGTATCTTTGGAACATTTCTTTTAACCTGGGAGTTAGCCCTAGTATCATTTCTTGTTCTTCTTTCGTTAACCCTGTACGTGACCAATCTCCATTGGAGGCATCAGGATATTCTGCTATGAGTTCATTTTGTTCTTTTAATGTTTTTGGGGAGGTAAAATTATTTACATGAGGGATTTTCCAGTGGTCGTGAAAAGCATTAAGTTCCCATCCGGCTTCTTCCTTGCCACTTTCGATGAATTGTTTTTTACCCCATTTTGCTAGTTCAAAAGATAATGTAGTTGTTCCTGAATATTCACATCCGGTTATTATTAATCTCATGTATTACACCTATAGAAATAGAATTTATGAGATTATAGCGCAATTCGATTAGATAAATGATGGGAAAACTTGTTAACATAATGAAATCAGCTATAAATTGCATTTGTTGGGATGTTGTATTTAATAGGAGAGCGATTTGAGACTCAAAAATAAAGTAGCTATCATCACTGGTGCCACTTCAGGTATGGGGAAAGCGACCGCTATTTTGTTTGCAAAAGAAGGTGCAAAAGTAGTTATTTGTGGTAGAAGGTCAGATTTAGGAGAACAAATAGCGAAAGGAATAAGAAATGAAAACGGGAATGCTGTTTTCATTAATGCAGATGTTTCAAAAGAAAAAGATGTTAAGGAACTTATTGATCATTCAGTATCTAAATATTCGAAAATTGATGTGCTATTCAACAACGCCGGAATAAATGAGAAAAAAATGTCTAATATTACGGATGAAACAAAAAATAGTTGGGACAAAATATTAGATGTGAATTTAAATGGAATGTTTTTAATGATGAAATATGTAATACCTGAGATGGTTAAAGTGGGTAAAGGTTCTATAATCAATAATTCATCTGTGTTATCTTTTCAGGCGAACAAAGTGCCTTCTACTTCGTATCATGCTTCTAAAGGTGCTGTTACATCTCTTACAAAAAAAGTAGCGATAGATTATGCACAAAATAAAATAAGGGTTAATGCAATTCATCCGGGATCGATTGCTACTGAGATGACAGGTGTTGATTGGGATAATCTAGATGAATCGAATGTGATTGGTGATTTCAAACAGAAACAACCTCTGCCTCATATGGGACACCCGATTGACATAGCATATGCTGCATTATATCTGGCATCGGATGAATCGGCCTTTGTTACGGGGACTACTCTTACGGTTGATGGTGGTCAGAGTTCTTTTTACAGAGTTGAATAAAGTGCTTCAATAACCTTCAGCAAAGGCAGAATGAAAAGTGTCAACCCCGGCATTCAACATGTTTTTATTCCGTGTTATTGCTATCGGGCTTGCAAATCCTGACATCCCTGTTGGATCAAATACCGCGTCGATCAAATGTATTGCATGCCCTTTGTTTTTAATTCCTTCTACAACCTTTGAATCCAATCTTGAATCTAAATTAACAGACAATCCGCTACAGTCCGATCTAGGGACATCTATTGCTTGTTGCGGTGACATAGAAAAGTCTAATATGTTGTTGATTACTTGAGTAACGCAATTAGTGATTCTTCTACCGCCAGAAGCGCCTACTGCTAGTTTGACTCCATCGCTGTCCATCACGAGAGCTGGACTCATATTATTAAGCGGGTATTTTCCTGGCAAGATTGAATTTACTCTGTTTGGCCGTGGGTCAAACCACATCATACCGTTGTTTAAGATTACCCCGGTTTTTTTTGGAATAAACCCTGAACCAAATGCTGACATTATAGTATTAGTTAAGGAAACAGCGTTGCCTTCACCATCTATGACGCATAAATGAGTAGTCCCATGGTCTAGCGAAGGTATACTTGGGTCCAATTTGGTGCTGTTTTTTTCTTTGGTGAATTCCCAAGGGTTGCCTGCTTTTGGAGTAATTGCCTGGTCTTTTATTATAGAGACCCTTTCAGTTATATATTTATCTGAAATCAATCCCTGCCATGGAACATCAGTGAAATTAGGGTCTCCTAAATAAGTGAATCGATCTGAATATGCTAAGTTGGCACAGGATACAAATTTATGAATAGCTTCGGTTGTATTATGTCCCAGGTTAGATAAATCGAAGTGTTCTAGCATTTTTAGTGTCATTAAGGTTGTGATACCTGCACTACCAAAAGGAGGAACCCTGATTTTATTATTTCTGTAACTAAATTCTAATCCTTTATCCCAAACGAAAGGTTCATATTGTTCAAAATCTTTTCTGGATAATATTCCGCCATTATTACGACTGTCTTCAACTATTTGTTTTGCGATGTCTCCTTTATAAAAAGCGTCTGAGCCCTCCTTTGAAATTAATTCCAAAGTGTCTGCAAGGTCTTGTTGCTTAAATAGAGTATGCGACGAATTAGCAGTGCCAAAAGCTGGATGAGGGGCCTCTCCGTTTGGCAAAAAAGTTTTACTTAGTTCGGGATACCTTAAGATTTTACCAGTGAATAGACCATGTACAAGTAATGTATACCAATCGAAGTTAAAACCTTCTTTAGCTAGTTTGATAGCTGGAGTAATCACTTCTTTAAAAGGCAGCTTCCCAAACATTTTATGGGTTTGGTACAATCCTTTGACACATCCTGGTACAGCTGTAGATTTAACACCTTCGATATTTTCATCATTTAAGACTTCATCCCATCCAAATGAACCTGCCCCAGAATTACCAGTCAATTGAAATGTGTCTTGATTAGCTTCAAAAGGACCTTTCATGGGAAATCCAACCACTCCTCCTTTATTTCCCATTTGGTATACAAGGTAGCCACCACCTCCAATGCCTGACGATGCAGGTTCAACTACACCTATGGCTAAGCAGGAGGCAACTGCCGCATCGATGGCATTACCTCCTTGTTTAAGCATATCTAATCCGGCTTGAGTAGCCATTTGGTTCTTGGTTGCTACCATCACTTTATCTGAAATAGC
>CAYRIG010000055.1:0-8352 GCA_964424315.1 uncultured Dehalococcoidia bacterium
CCCACTCCATATAACAAGGATTAAACCTCCACAAAGAAATTTACCGACGGATGTAAAATTACATCCAGATGGAAGCATTTCAAAAACCAATTGGCATCAAGATTTGTGGGCGTTTGAGGATTCGGCCAATGACACCAATGTTATTACTGTGTGGGTTCCTATTACACAAGCAAACGAACAAAATGGCTGTCTGGTTGTCGTTCCCGGCAGTCATAAACTAGGTGAACTTTCAACACATTGTGCCCCTTCTGAAACTAACCCTGGATTCAAAGGTATACCAGATCAAATAGTGTCATCAAATAGAGTAACGCTGCCAGCTAACCCTGGTGACGTTATAATCTTAGATAAGTTAACACAGCACTGTTCCCTAGAAAATAAAAGCGATCAATTACGTTGGAGTTATGACTTAAGATACCAATCAGCTGACCAGCCGGCCGGACAAGGAATAAGACAACCTTGGATGGCAAGAAGTAAATCAAATCCAAACTCTGTTTTCAAAACATTTGAAGAATGGAGCGGCTATTGGTCAGATATCAAACAAACAGAATACAATGATGGTTTAACTGGTTGGACTAGATTTTCTCTAAATGACCCACTTTGTTTTTAAATAATAACTAAAATATTCTGTAACGCAATTTTCAAATCATGATTTTCATTAATTAGGAGTAACGATATTGGCTAAAGTTTTCATTCCATCTCTTATGCAAAAACTAACCAATGGACAAGATGTTCTAGACATAAACGGTGCGACTGTAAGGGAAATAGTAGAAAACCTAGAACAAAACTATCCTGGAATAAAAGTTAGACTAGTTGATAAATACAAAATGAAATCTAATATATCCGTTGCAGTTGACGGGGAGGTTAGTCCTCTAGGTCTATTAGAAAAAGTGTCTGAAAATAGTGAAGTTCACTTTATACCCGCCGTAGGTGGCGGATGCATTAATAATCCGGAGAAAGTTTCTAATGAAAAATCATGAATATAAAGGAGTTATTGTCCCAATAGTAACCCCTTTTACAGATGAAGAAAAGGTTGACGTTAATTCACTTAAAAATCTAGTACGCTATTTGATCGATGGTGGTGCACATGGTATTTGGGCAGCTGGTACTAGCGGAGAATTTTCAGCTTTAACAGACCCCGAAAGATTAAAGGTCATGGAAACTGTTGTAGAAGAGGTAAATAATAGAATTCCCATTATCGGTAATATAAGTGCTACAAGTACTAAATTGGCAATTAAATTAGCAAAGGAATGTAGCAGCATAGGCATAGATGGCCTAGCAGTAACACCTCCCTATTATTATGACTCGAGTCAAAGTGAACTTATAGACCATTTTGTACAAATAAAAAGTCAAACAAGCCTGCCATTATGGGTCTACAATATACCTTCTACAGTAAAAACTACGGTCGATCCATCCACAATTGCCTCGCTGGCGAAAGATTCTATTGTAGTAGGAATTAAGGATAGTTCTGGAACCGGTGAAAAACTAGCAGAATTGACTTATATATGTAACCGCGACAATATCGACTTAAAAACATTTCTAGGTTCCGTATACAGAATGCCATATGCACAAAAATTAGATGCTCATGGAGTAATTCCAAGTGACGCAAACTTAATTCCCTCATATGCAGTTAAAGCTTGGGAATCTGGAATAATAAACTCAAACACACAAGCAACACTTTACATGAACAAAATTGATGCGGCTCGTAAAATACAAAATCTTTCCAAAACAGGTGCAGATATATCTTCAAAACTTGCTGGCATAAAATCTGGGTTAAAAGAACTGGGCATCATTGAGTCTGACATCATGTCTTCTCCATTAAAATCCCTTACTGAAGAAGAAAAACAACCAATTAAAAACATCCTGAAATCAGCAGGGCTACTGTAAGCTCTGTATTTATATGAACATCGGTAATGGACTACTGCCATTCGCTTTGATACCATTAAACCAATAATATAAATATTTCTAAAAAATAGTTTAAATTTTTAATATGAGTACAAGTCACGAACAATATACATTTTCCAAATTTGCCAGCAATAGCTTCTATAGAAATCAAAACGCTGAATTGATTGATTTATTGGATATCGGCGATAAACAAAAAATTGTGGACCTAGCTTGCGGAACAGGAGGAGTCACCAGATTACTGTTTGAAAGGTTAAAAAATGCTAGAGATGCTGTCGTTATTGGAATAGATCATTCTTCAATTGCTATAAAACACGCGATTGAAGATTTTAAGGATGTTAAATCATCTGCAGTTCAATTTGTACAGGGAGGAATCGAACACCTTTCTACCGCTGTTAAAGACAGAGTTGACACAATAGTTCTTTGTAATGCGATTCATTATATCCCGGATAAGGATACATTATTAACTGACATCAACAAAGCACTTCATCCCGGAGGCAAATTTGCATTCAACACAACTTTTTTTGAAGGTGCTCATTTACCAGAAACATTAAAATTCTATAGGGTATGGATGCTCAAAGCTATGCGTCATCTAAAATCCGAATATGGGTTATCTATTAACAGGTCAGGCAAAGTTGAATCGAGAAAACAATTGACCCCTGACGACTATAAAAACCTACTAAATAAAAATGGGTTCCATATATTTATACAGGAAATCAAAACGGTTCAATTTACTAAAGAAGGCTTTCTTGATATAAGTAAATTCGATGACTTTATACAAGGTACTCTTCCTGGAGTTCCATTAGATAAAGCTAGTAAGTCGTTACAAGCAGGAGTACATCAGGCATTTGAAGAATTAAACTTGAAATACGTTTTACGTAATTGGCTAGACGTAGTAGCAATACGAAGATAAGTTTTAATCGACAGATTACATAGTAAACACTTGAACTGAAAGTTTTCACCAAACAATCAAAAGGTACTTTAATTATGGAAAAATTGAATTTGAATGTAACAAACAGGACGATTACTGGCAAAAAGGTAAAAAACCTCAGAAATCAAGGCTTGATCCCTATGAATATGTTTGGGTATGGCATTGACTCTCAGGCACTTCAATGTGATCTTCCACAGCTTAACAAGATTTTACCTGTAGCAGGCACTAATATACCAATATCAATTAATATTGATGGTGAAACCACAGACACTTCTGAAACCATCTGTTTTGTTAGAGAATTGCAATGGGATCCAATATCTGACAAATTACTTCATGTGGATTTGTATAGGGTGGATTCTTCAAGAACGGTTACTATTGAAGTCCCAATAACATTAACTGGTACATCAGAAGCCATAATTAATATGGGAGGAACTTTAATTCAACCCGTATCCTCCGTTACCGTACAAGGGTTACCTTTGGATATACCAACAGAATTTGTTTTAGATATTGCCATTTTAGATGGCTTTGACAAATCAATTTTAATATCTGATCTTAAAGCTGATGATGCAATAGAATTGATGAATCCTGAAGATCAAATGGTAGCTAGAGTTCTACCTCCAAGAATAGAAGAAGAACCTACGGTCGAGGCTGAAGAAGGTGAAGAAGGTGAAGAAGGTATAGAAGGTGAAGAAGGCACAGAGGAATCTGTTGAAGGGCAAGAGCCCACAGAAGGAGAACAGCAATCCGAAACCAATTAGGCATAAATTTATACCCAATTATTTAACTAAGTGACTATTGAGGATACAAATTTTTGGTGGCAATTTTTGCTAGCAAATTTGCCGAACATAGTCGGTGTCTATTTTGTTTTTTACAATGGTAATAGATATAGAATCAAATTAAGATAAGTATGTTGATTTCTCTACCTAACCCAAATAGATATACAATATAATTTAAAAATGCACTTTCCAATCTTAGAGCAAACTCTTAGATCCAACGCTGAATATGAAAATACACTAAACGCGATCCAAGGTAGCACAAATACCGATAGTGTAGTTCCCGATCAATTAACACCTTTTTTTATTTATGCCATTTGGAAAGATTTGGCAGCAGATGTTGTTATTATTACTCCGGATGAAGCTCAAGCATCCAAATTGTTTTCACAAATCAAAATATGGGGAAATGACTCTGACTTAATATTAGTTTTTCCAGAATCAGATTCATTGACTTACGAAAGAACTAAACCAGAACCTAGTGTAACTCAAAATCGACTACAACTCTTATCTAGCCTTACGGAAACTCATAATATTCCGAAATTAATTATAGCCTCTGTATCATCATTGCAACAAAAAACTTTGGATAAAAGGTTATTTGTTAAATTAACACATAACCTTACTACAGATTCTAAATTATCGATGACTGACCAAATTGAAAGATTATTAGACTCAGGCTATATTTCAACTCCAATAGTTAATTCCCCTGGATGTTTCAATAAAAGAGGAGGCATACTAGACTTATTCTCTCCTCAAAATGAAATTCCTCATCGAATTGAATTTTACGGTAATAACGTAGACAGCATACGTTCTTTTGACTCCGAAACACAGAAATCCGTAAATTCAATCGATAACATTACAGTTTGCCCTGCTAATGAAACACTACTTTTTGCTGCTAATGATGAATCAAAAGTTAAATTACTAGATGGCTTGAATTTTTCTAACTGCAAAGAGTCCATCCGAGCAAGGTTTATAAACGAAATCACTTCTATTAAAAACAAGTTGCAATTTGATGAAATTAATTTTTACAGCACGATTTTATGCGACGGATATCTATTAGACTACATTAATCCAAACAGCAAAATAATTTTTTATAGGCCTTCTGAGATTCAAGAACAGGTGAAAAATTTAGAATCTCACTATAGTGAATTACGTCAACTAAAAATTGACAGGGGTGAAATTCCTTTAAATTTTCCTGATCTGCATCACAGATGGCAGGATATTAGTGAATTTATCAAGCAAGAATTCTCGTTAAATTCTATATCTCCTTGGGAGAAAGCCGATTCTATCAAAAACAATCTTAAACCTAATGTTTTCACAATAGGATTTATGAATTCCAACAAAGATCTACCTATATTTATCAAAAAATATTTTAACCAAAATAAACAAATATTAGCGCTGACTTCATCGCCTACTCGATTTGCAGAAATCCTACAAGAACATAATATTGAATCAAAAATACATGCTTCCGAGAAATCATTAAACAAAATTGCCGAAGTATCAATCGTACCAACTCAAAACATTACTTTGAATGAAGGGTTTATCCTACCTCCTAATATCGTAGTACTGAGTGATTATGAAATTTTTGGTAGCACCAAGCAAATCAGAGCAGCTCCTAAACGCATTTCAAAAAATAAAGAGTTTTTAGATGAGCTTATCCCTAATAGCTATGTGGTACATATCGACCATGGAGTTGGTAAATTCGTAGGTGTTGGTAAATCCGATTCAGATAATTCCGGTGCAGAATATCTAATTATTGAATATGCGGAGGGAGACAAACTATACGTACCAACCGAACACGTTGAAAGGGTTACTCAATATCTTGCTCCATTCGCAACACCTCCTAACTTAACACGTTTAGGTTCCCAGCAATGGTTAAACGCAAAGGCCAAGGTAGCCAAGGCAACCAATATATTGGCAGTAGAACTTTTAGAAACATATGCTTCTAGAGAAATAGCAAAAGGACACCAATATCAACTTGATAGTAAATGGCAACTGGAATTAGAAGACAGTTTTCCTTTTAAAGAAACTGATGACCAAATGAAAGCAATTGAAGATGTGAAATCAGACATGGAAAGTAAGCGTCCTATGGATAGATTAATCTGTGGAGATGTAGGATATGGTAAAACTGAAATTGCAGTAAGAGCGGCGTTTAAAACCGTCATGGAAAATAAGCAGGTTGTAATTCTAGTACCTACAACTGTACTTGCACAACAGCATTATAAAACCTTCAGCGATAGGCTAAGTCCGTATCCGATATCGGTCGATATAATTAGTCGATTAAGACCACCTTCAGACCAAAAATCTATTTTAACGAAGCTACACGCAGGTCAAATAGATATTTGCATAGGCACACACAGAATCATTCAAGAAGATGTGAATTTCAAAAATCTAGGTTTAGTAGTTATAGACGAAGAACAAAGATTTGGAGTAGCCCACAAAGAAAAATTGAAGAAATTTCGTTCTGAAGTAGAAGTTTTGACTTTAACTGCAACACCAATACCAAGAACGCTTAATTTAGCACTTTCAGGTATACGGGACATGAGCATCATTGAAAGTGCTCCTGAGTATAGAACTCCTATTAAAACTTTCGTTGCTGAATTTAACAAACAATTAATTAGAGAGGCTATCCTTAGAGAAATTGACCGAAAAGGCCAAGTTTTTTTTGTTCATAATCGAGTACAAAGCATAGACCAAATTGCACATGATATAAAACAGTTTGTTCCGGAATGTAGTGTCTTAGTTGCACATGGACAAATGCCTCCAAATGAACTTGAAAAAGCAATGCTTAAATTCGCTGGTGGGGAAATCGACGTTCTAGTATGTACAACGATAATCGAGTCTGGTATAGACATACCAAACGCAAATTCCATTATCATTAATCGAGCTGATTCTTTTGGATTATCCCAGCTTTACCAACTCCGAGGCAGAGTTGGAAGAAGTACTAAACGTGCTTATGCATATCTATTAACACCTCCTAGAATGATATCTCCTGTTTCTGAAACACGTCTTAAAACCATAATAAGTGCCAATGAACTTGGAATTGGATTTAAGTTAGCCATGAAAGATTTAGAGATCAGAGGTGCAGGAAGCATACTTGGAGCTGAACAAAGCGGGCACATGAAATCGGTCGGTTATGATCTTTACAATAGAATACTCTCAGATGCAGTAGAGACTCTACGGTCAAAAAATATTCAATCTGAGGACAAAGATATTGAAAAACATAAATCAAACCTCAATTTCCCGGCAAACATACAATTACATTTACCATCAAGCATACCCGATGATTATATAGAAGATTTGCAAAGCAGAATGAAAATATACAAGCGGATTGAGAGTTATACAAATATTCAGCAATTAGCAGAAATTAAACATGAAATGCGTGACAGATTTGGCCCCATACCAATCCAACTCGAAAATTTGTTATCGGTGAAAATACTTAAAATATATTGCGGAAAATTAATGATAAATGCAATAACTCAAAATGAAAACAAAATCACTCTATTTTTTACCTACGATTTAGAAACTGCTAAAATCCCAATAAAAAATCTATTGGGCAATAATTTTCATATTGGAAATAAGCAGATACATTTTTCAATAAAAAGAAATGTAAACCCCTTTGATTTGATTAAAAAAACTCTCGGCCAATTATTAGAACTTATACATGATTTAGAAACAAAATCCGCTACTGACTCCATAATGCAAAGTTAGAAGGTGTAAAATGCGAAAACTATTAGAACATCTAGAAAATACCCAAAACCCGATAAAGGTGGGGCTGGTTGGATGCGGAAGATTCGGGTCAATGGCAGCATCTCAAATATTCAGGACTACAGGAATGAGACTATCATTTGTTTGTGATATAAATACCCAATCGGCAATTAGCAATTTAGTAAATGCAGGCATCCCTAAAGAACTCCTGAATGATACTTCCCTAAAATCCCAGATCTCGCAAAAACCCGATACAACCAGGATAGATGTAACTGACAACTTTTCATCTCTACTGGCATCCGATTTAGATGTTATTGTCGAATCTACTGGCAATCCTGAAGTAGGAGCATATAATGCCTACCAAGCAATTCAATCAGAAAAACATCTGATAATGGTAAATGTCGAAGCAGACGTATTAGTTGGCCCAATACTTAACAAGTTAGCACTTTCCAAAAATGTGGTTTATTCTTTGGCATTTGGAGACCAACCAGCACTGATTGAAGAATTATACGATTGGGCTCTAAGCACGGGGTTTGAAGTTGTAACCGCCGGGAAAGGAACCAAATATCTACCTGAGTATAGGAAAGCAAAACCTGATGATGCTTACAAAAGATACGGATATTCTCAAAATGAATTCGCGGAAAACAAACTTAATCCCAAAATGTACAACTCATTTTTAGATGGAACAAAATCCGCAGTGGAAATGTGCTCTGTAGCAAATATGACCGGTATGGTACCTGATGTCCCAGGAATGCATTTTCCGCCTGCATCTATTAACGATATTCCGTCAATACTTATCCCAAAATCGGAAGGGGGTATTTTATCTAAAAACAATGTCGTAGAAGTTATCTCGTGCTTGAATAGAGATGGAAGTGAAATTATAAACTCCCTAAGATGGGGGGTTTTTATAGTAATAACAACTGACAGTAAATATTTAAGGAATTGTATAAAAGAATACGGTGTACCTACTGATTCAACGGGTAAATATGCTGTTATGTGGAGACCTTACCATTTTGTGGGTATGGAAACTCCAATATCTATAGC
>CAYRIG010000056.1:0-8238 GCA_964424315.1 uncultured Dehalococcoidia bacterium
AAAATAAGATGGAGGCAAGGCAGAAATGGCATCAACTCCGATTCCACTGGCATGCTGAGCCAATGCAATCGTTTCTGGTATTTGAAATGCCCCCACATGTGCTATCACAGTTACACTACCACGTGTTTCATCTAACACAGTTTCCAGTAAATCTTGTCGTTCTTTAAAATTCATTAACAGTCCTTCACCTGTCCCTCCGCACACATAAAGTCCATGAACTCCAGCATCTATTTGGTGTCGTACTATTCGGCGCATCGACACAGGGTCGAATTTACCATCCATATCAAAAGTGCTAACTGTGGCCGGAAATATTCCACGTAAATTATCCAATTCTATTCTCCTTCTACTATGGGTGCAGGTGTGGTATTAAGGCAATCCATATTTGTTTTCAACCTATAAATTTGGAAGCCTTCCATCGTGAAAGAAGTAAGGCTCGACGCAATTAACCTGATTTGGCTGCAAAATCTCTTCTGTGGTGCTAGAAATCCCTGGCATTACATGAATATCCAATCCTACATTATACTTTTGCCGAATTATATTTTTCATAAGTTTGAAACCCACCATAAATTGCAGATGGACCCAAATCCTGTTCTATCCTTAATAGTTTATTATATTTTGCAACTCTTTCGCCTCTACTTGGAGCACCTGTTTTTATTTGGCCTGCTTTTAAACCGATCGCCAAGTCAACAATAGATGTATCCTCAGTCTCTCCTGATCTATGGCTTAAAATGGTCCCCCAATTGGATTTTTGACCTGTGAGAGTAGCTTTAATCGTCTCTGTTAAAGTACCTATTTGATTGGGCTTAATTAAAACCGCATTGGCCACATTTTCTTCTATTCCTCTGGCTATTAAGTCAGGATTGGTGGTAAATAAATCATCTCCAACTATTTGTATTTGGCTTCCTAAATGCTTTACCATTTTCGCCCAGCTAGCCCAATCATATTCAGAAAATCCATCCTCTATACTTATAATAGGATAATTTGACACCCAGCTATGATATGTTTCTAAGAGTTCAGACGAAGACATCAGCATGTTCTCTCGATGAAATCGGTAGTTGTTAGCTTCCGCCTCCAACAATTCAGTAGCAGCAACATCTAAAGCTATAAAACATTGTTCTCCAGGTTTATATTTCGCCATTGTAATGGCGTCAACTATAATTTCTAATGCATCTTTGTTAGATTTCAACTGAGTACTAAAGCCTCCTTCATCACCCAAACCAATTATCATCCCTTTATTCCGAAGTAACCTTTTTAATGCTTGAAAAATTTCTGAACCCGCCCTGAGAGCTTCCGCAAAGGTTTGAAATCCAGCAGGGACAACCATGAATTCCTGAATATCAACCGAATCTACGGCATGCCTTCCTCCATTAATTATGTTTAGCATAGGACATGGCAACAAAAATTTAGAGCTGCCTTGATTTAGATATTTAAACAATGGCATAGCTTTACTAGCAGCACCAGCCTTAGCTATCGCTATCGAGGTAGCAACTAAAGTATTTCCTCCTAACCTACTCTTATCTTCAGTACCATCAATGTTTATTAATATTTCGTCCAAATAATTTTGTTCGAAAACAGATTTTTCAATTAAAGCCGGCTCAATCTCATCATTTACGCTGCTAACTGCCCTCAACACTCCTTTACCCTGAAATCGTCCATCTTCATCTCTTTTTTCTTTTGCTTCTCTACTCCCAGTGCTTGAACCAGATGGTGCTGCAGCTCTACCCAAAGACCCATCAGAAGTATAAACGTCCACTTCTATTGTAGGCTCACCTCGCGAATCTATAACTTCTCTTCCAACGACTTTGGTTATATGAGTCAATTGTTTTCCCCAAATCGAGATTTCGCTAACTTTATTGCTTTTAAAACTGCTTCTTTTGGATCATGTGAAGTTTTTAGTGCTAAGCTATCCATATTCGGATTTTCCAACTCCCACGTATGCAACCCAATTATTGGTTTATTCAGTTTAAGAGCAAAACCCATTTCAGATAATGTGCCATACCCTCCTCCAACTGCTATCACTGCATCGCTTGATTTTATTATTATTAAATTTCTTGCTTCACCCATACCTGTACAAATAACGTTATCAACCCACATATTAGCGTCGCCTGGATCAGAACCGGGCAAAACACCTATAGTTCTTCCTTTATTCGACTTCGCACCTCTACATACTGCTTCCATCACCCCACCTAATCCGCCGCAAATTACAACAACGCCATTAGCTGCTATATGATAACCTACTTCTTCAGCTAATTTTTCAATTTTTTTTGTAGGATTTGAAGCGCCAATTACGCCTATTGTTAAATTTTTCATGCCTAAAGTTTTTTGTGTTATTAATTATTCTTAACTTGAATTTATCTCAATAGTAATAACAATGTCTATCTCAAGTCGACGGTCAATAATATTTTACAAAAACAAAATCAATTATTCGAATCTGAAAGTGACTTTATAGCTTCTGTTCTTGTATTTTCGTTACCCAGACGTATTGCCTTTATTAAATCATCTTTGCCAGCATTTTCATCTATATATTCAGCCAGAACCTTTCCTTTCAATAAATAAGCCTTTCCCCAATTAGGATTATTATCAATAATCTTTTCTAATTGATTTATAGACGACTCATATTTTTTTTCTTCAAAAAGAGTTTGAGCTTTATTAAGACTATTCACAGGGTTATCTTTAGCTACAAATACCAAAATTCCAACCAAAATTATCGCTAAAACTATTATTCGAAGAAAATAAGTTCCAAAAATCCCAAAACCTAACTCAGACCGGTGTTTTTGTAATCCAAATGCTACCAATATGCCAAATACCAAACCTCCAATATGGGCCCAGTTATCCACATTTTGTACAGTGAAACCATACCCTATGTTTAACAAAACAATTACCCCTATACCCGTCATCATACCTCTACCATATTTACCATATATATGTTGGTTCAAATAATAATATACTGCTATAGAACCTAAAACGCCAAAAACCGCACCACTGGCACCTACACCAAAACTTCTTGGATCCATAAAAACATAGGAAGTAGCACTTCCACCCACACCAGCAATTAAATAAATTAGCAGGAATTTAATTCTTCCAAAAGATATTTCAGCAGTTGGGCCAAATATGAACAAACAAAACATATTAAAACCGAGATGGATAAAATTAGCATGAAGAAAAGTACAAGTTATCAGCCTCCAATACTGCCCTTCTGAAATTAAATTGCTTGATAGCGCACCAAACTTGATCAGTACTCCAGTATCAGTTGAGCCACCAGCAAGCGTCAACATAACAAATGCAATGACATTAATGATGAGTATCGACCAAACTATTTTCGCTCTATTTCTGAAAGAATAATCCCCCGGCCTTGGCAGCATTCCTACATCTCCATATCAATAAATCTAACCTCTGTGTGCAATATGACTTTAACTTTGAAAGGTAAGAATAATCAAGATTTAATCAACTTTACATCTCTAAAGTACACTAAACCCACTAAAGATAAATACAATTGAATTTATTTCAATCACTATCCAAGAATTCCCAGATTAAGTTATTTCTTATATCATTAATATATGAACTGGTTCGATTTAATAATAATTATAATATTTGTTGGGTCGATTTTATTAGGAATGAAAATCGGCTTACTTAGAGCTGCCGGCGTTGCGATCAGCATATATATAGGTACATTTGTAGCTGGACAATTTGCAGATAATATTTCTGCAAATTTATATGAATTTAATTTATCTCTATCATTAGTTAAATCAATCAGCGTGATTATTTACATTGCTATATTGTTGATATGTATTACTTCGACCTATTTCGCTATAGGTAAAATAAAACCCTTGGTAGGATTTGTTACCCTTGGAGTTTCTTCATTGATAGATAAATTAGGAGGTATGTTATTAGGCTTAACATTTGGCATAATCGCTTCAATGATTATAGTCATAAGTGTTACTAGATTAACTTACACGTTCGATTTTGCTTCTGTGTCTGAGCAAATACAACAAAATATACCAGGAAAAATCGCTACAAAAGATACTTCTACAGATGTATCGAATTATTTGCATGAAATTTCAGAGATTCAACAATCGGTAGAATCCACATTGCAAACCTCTAAATCCGTCAAATTGTTTTTATATTTAGAAAGTGAAGTACCAATAGGCATAGGTCACTTTATACCGGATGATTTTGATTTTGCACTTAGGTTGCTGGACTCAACATTAGATAATTAATTAGTTTCCGAATTGACGGTTGGCAATGAAATCACGAATTGCTCAATTGCTAGGTTGGCATTAACATTTTTGTCTAATAAATTTAGCGTATCCATTAACATTTTTATGACTCGAAATATAGCATCAACAGACATTTGGCCACTTACAAGTTTGAAAGAGTCTGACCTTGAATTATGAATGACTAAATCAACTGCCCCTATTTTAGTTAAAAGTATATCTCTCCAGTAATTCAGCCAAAGATATAGTTCGTCTTTTACTGGTTTCTTTTCTTTTTTAAATGAATTCGCCGTGTCATCTGCATATTCAAATCTAAGCTCTAAATCACCTTTAGTTACCATATCAATTTTTTCAATAATGTTATTGAAACCTTCTATAACTTCAGTGTCCTCAACGGCGCTTACCGCCCAACCAGGACATCCTTGTGAAACTCTACTTATTTCAAAAGCTTTTTCCTCATTTATAGAAAAATTGTTAAGTAAATAATCTTTTATCAAATTAATACTTACGGGCTTGAACTGTACTAATAAACATCTTGATACTACGGTTGACAACAAGTTGCCCATATTTGCTGCTAACAGAACGATTACAACGCCATCAGGTGGATCTTCCAATGTTTTTAACAAACAATTTGATGCTTCTAAGGTTAGATTTTCTGCTTGGGAGAAAATTATCACTCTATACTTACCTTCGAAAGGGCTAAGAGCGATTTTTTTCTGCATTTCTCTAACTTGTTCAATGCTTATCACGTCTTGTTTGGAAGATAAAGAATTCTTATCATCCAATCCGATTAGTTCAACATCTGCATGGGTACCATCAATGATTCGTTCACATTGAGTGCAATTTGAACAAGCTCCATCTTGTGAATCACAATTTAAAGACATTGCTAAGTTTTTAGCGGCTGTCAACTTTCCAACATGTTCTGGCCCCTCAAACAAATAAGCATGAGGAACACTATCCGCTTGAATCGAAGAATTTATTATTGCAATAGAACTGTCATTTCCAATAATTTGTGTCATTATTTGCTTACATCAAACATCAGATAATCCTGATATTCTTCTCTTCTTCTTATTAACCGAGTCTTACCTTCTAAAACCATAACCATAGGTGGACGAGGGTTCAAATTATAACTACTAGCCATTGATGGAGAATATGCTCCAGAAGCAGGAATTGCTATAATGTCCCCTGTTTCTAACACAGGCAACTTTATATCTTTAATCAAAATGTCACCTGACTCGCAATATTTACCCGCTAAACTCACAATTTCTTCTGGATTATCAACTACTCTATTAGCTATAACTGCGGAATACTTAGCATCATACATTGCAGGTCGTACATTATCTCCCATTCCACCATCGAGCGAAACATATTTTCTAACACTAGGAATATCTTTTATTGCCCCTACGGTATATACAGCAACACCTGCTCTTCCAATTATCGACCGCCCTGGCTCGACAACCAATTTAGGAGGCCTGATTCCCAAATCTGAACAAGTCGACTTTAGAGTTTTTGTAATAATCTCGGCATAAGATGCAACAGAAGGTGGCAAGCTATCTTGTACATAACCAATCGCAAACCCTCCACCCGGACTAAATTCATTTAATTCAATATTGTTGGAACTCGTAAAATTGAGCACAGTTTTAATTCCCTGCTCATATGGTGCCAATTCAAATATTGGCGAACCTAAATGAAAATGTACACCTTGAAAAGTCAAATTTGCTAATGCTTCTGATTGTTGAATAGCCTGAAGAGCATCCCCGGTTTCTATAGAAAATCCAAATTTGCTATCCAATATACCAGTAGTAGTTTTTTCATGTGTATGTGGATCAATACCAGGAGAAACCCTAATCAAAATATCTTGGCTAACTTTTAGATTTTCAGCAATTTCATTAAGTTTGTATAATTCATAAAAATTATCTACAACTATTCGTCCTATTTTATTTTTGACAGCAAATTCCAATTCTTCGCTGCTTTTGTTATTCCCATGGAAATAAACGTTGTTCACATCTATACCTGCATCGATTGCAACAAATAATTCACCGCCCGAAACGACATCCAAACCAAGTCCTTCATCTCTCATAATCTGCGCGATGGCTTTATTTATAAAAGCTTTAGAAGCATATAAAATCTTGGTGTTCTCATATCTAGAATTAAAGGCAGATTTGAACTGGTTACACATGTTTCTTAAAGTAAATTCATCATAAATATAAAGTGGCGTACCATATTGACTTACTAAATCGACAACATCACAACCACCAATTTGCAAATGATTATTTGCATTTTTACTAGAACACATAGGAAAAAGCTCATTCTTTGGTAACAAATCAGACATCTAAATCTTCCTTTTAATCTAAAATAAAACAACTTCATTTTAGCATTTCAAAAACCCGTTAATCTAATATCTGTTGATTTTTTTAGCCTAAACTATCCAATCAATCAGTAGACTTCCATAGATTCTTCAGCTATTTCACCATTTTCATTTATTAAATATGATTTGACTATGGGATTTGACTTATCTTCCAAAGAAACCAATATGTAAATAATGTCCAGCCAGCCACTTTGCACAGCCATACGCACATCAGTATCTGAGGGGTAAGCAGCACTGTGGGTATGAGAATGGTAAAAAGCTATCATATCCAAATTATTTCTATCACAATCCAATATAACGTCGAGCTGTTGTTGAGAATTCATCACATACCGGTAAGGACTTTTAGCATCATTAATTATTTTATGGACTTGGGAGACGGAATTTAACGTTCCCACTAAAATACCACAACATTCATTAGGGCTTTCTTCCTCAGCATGTTGAATGAGTTCATCAACGTGTAGTTTGCTAATTTTAATCATCCAGAATCCCCACTACACTCAGTTTCCAACTCAACCAAATTCAAAACTGTTCTGACCGAGTCTTTTATTGAAACTTTACTTGTATTGATAACAACATCATAAATGTTAGGAGAATCAGGATCATCAATCCCAAACATGTTTTTAAAATTTAACTGCCTAGCTTTATCTCTAGTGTCAATAATAAGCTCGGCTTTTTCCGAATCAACTTTATATCTTTGTGAAATACGATTTATTCTTTCTGATTTATCTGCAACCATGCCTATTTTCAACGTATCTTGATCATCTTTCAAAATTATTGAAGCTCCTCTACCTACTATCACAACATTTCCTATTTTAGATAATTCATTAACGACCCCAGTCAATTTTTCAAAATAGGCTTCTTTAGAAACACCTTCTCCTTCATATATTATTTCTTTTACATCTTCATATTCTTGAGTCAAATATCCAAAAATATTAGACCCATAGAATGGGTCGCCACCGTAAAAAGCAATCTTTTCAAATATGTTCTTTAAACGTTCTAAAAAGCTACTTTCTTCTATCTTTCCACCTTCATCTACCTTACGGACAGTTTCCACATCTACATTTAATGCTTCAGAGATTTTTATCATGATTTCACGGTCTATGTATTCGTATTTTAATTCCCTAGCAATCAAAGGTCCTATTATTCGGCCGCCTCCCCCCGTTAACCCACCTATAGTTATTACTTTCATTGGTCAGCTCCCCAAACCAAATTGGTTTTAACTCATTTCCCTGCACCCATCAGAATCACTATTTATTTCATTTTCGTTATTTTTTTAAATTTAAAATTATTTACAGTTTGATTTATTAGTATTTAACAAGAGACAATAAATTTCCTAAATCAAAATTATTCCTTGCATTAAACTCCGTCAATTCAATAACAGAGAAACAACCCACAATTTGCGCACCACATTTTTCAAGAAGATTAACCGCTGCAACCATTGTACCTCCTGAAGCCAACACATCGTCAACAATAATGATTTTCTGTCCTGAAGCAATCGCATCTTCGTGAATTTCAAGAACACCTTGACCATATTCAAGATCATATGAACAATCGATGGTTTTAAATGGAAGTTTACCGGCTTTTCTTAGGGGAATAAAAGGCTTATTTAATTCTATTGACAAAGGTGATCCGAAAAAAAACCCTCTGGCCTCAATT
>CAYRIG010000057.1:0-7898 GCA_964424315.1 uncultured Dehalococcoidia bacterium
CAATCATTGGTTGCCATATCACAATAATCAAAACGATTATTAATCCAAATAATTAATTTTTTTTTCCAATTGTTTTGTAAAAATACTCTAGATATAGGTGCAGTATCAGAAGTTATTATCAAGTCAAAGATATTAAAATATTCCTTATGTTTATTCCAATATTTTTCAGCTCTATCATGTCCAATATTATACTTGCCTTTTGTTCCATCATCAAAAGCCATAAAACTTAATTTGTGATTTAATTTTTTTGAAATATAAGTTAAATCATTATGACAACCTAAATGAAAACTAATATGTAATATTTTCATATATATCAATATTAATATTAATTATTTAAATAAATAAACTAATATTAATATAATGTTTACTGATACATTATCTCAAGTAGTATTATGGGGTCATAAATTACATTCTCATACACATTCATATATACATCAAGCATTTCATAAAGCATTTATACATTTAGGATATAATTGTAGGTGGTTAGATAATGATGATAACCATAAAGGTGCTATCAATGAAAATTATGGTAGGGAACTGTTAGAGCTGTTTTCAATGGGTGTGGGTAATTATAGCGAAGATGATATAAAAGAATGTGCAAGAGCTTTTACAGGCTGGACGATAAGAAACAAAGATTATGTTAGGTTGAAAGCTCAAAATGATTCCCTTTGGCCTTATGGGAGAATGTCTTTTGAATTTCAGTATATTGCCGATGATCATGATGATGGAGAAAAATGTTTCTTAGGTGAAAAAGGTAATTTTAACGGTGAAGACATAGTTAGGATTATTTGTAAACAAGAAGCTACTGGAAGGTTTATATCTAGGCATCTTTATAGTTATTTTGTTGCTGATGAACCTCCTGTGACTAAATGGCCATATGAGGAACCTAAGGATGCAAAAGCCATTGAAGCACTTACGAAGGTTTATTTGGAGAGTGGATATAATATTCGTGAGGTTTTAAGGTTTTTATTTAACTCAGATTTTTTTAAGGCAGCAGATATTAGAAATACTAAAATAAAAGGTCCAGCAGAATTGGTGGCAAGCATTTTGAGGGTCACCGGAGAGATAAATGGGCCTAATCCCAAAATGATGCAATATGCCTCTCAAGTGAATGTGATGGGACAGGAATTAATCAATCCTCCATCCGTAGAAGGTTGGCACCAGGGATTGGAGTGGATTGATACTGGTACTACGGTTGAACGAGTTAACTTTTCTTCAGCACAGATTGGAGATTTGGCTAAACCAGGGATCAAAAATATTGTTGTAAGATTAATGGAGTTTGATTGTACAGAACCTAGTGAATTCATTGATAAGTGTACTGATGAATTAGGTTTCATTTATTTAACGGATAAAAGTAGAGAAGAGTTAATTAATCATTTATCCGGTCAAGTTAAGGGTGAATTCAATGTTCAGGATTTGGATGAAAATGACGTGTCCAACATTTTACGATTAATTGCTTCTACTCCTGATTACCAGAGAGCCTGATGCTTCTCTACATCCCAATCTTTTATAAAAGGTATTAATTAAGGGAAATCCTATGGTTAGTGATAGGCTTGGTTACAATTTTGTTATTGGAGTTGCGGCAATGGAAGGCAGGGGATTTTATTACCCTGTAGATGTTGCAGTTGCTCCTGATAATAAGTTGTTTGTTCTTGGAAGGGGTCACGATGGAGACCCTAGAGGTGTGCAGATCTTAATGTGTGACATTGAAAGTGAATATTATGGAATTTTTGCTTCTCATGGTTCAGATGATGGTCAGTTCATATGGCCCACTTCAATCTCGATTTCTGGAGATGGATTGATTTATGTGACAGATGAATATCTCAATAGAATCAGCGTTTTTGATCTTGATGGTAAATTCATTGAAAAATGGCAATCTGATAATGGTTCGAGAGTTGAATTTTTAAAGCCGGCTGGAATTGCTACTGATAAAGAAAACTTTGTGTGGGTTGTGGATAATGGAGCTAGTAATATAAAAAAAGTAAGTCCACAAGGTGAATGCGTGCTAGAATTCGGGGAATTAGGTGATGGGCAAGGACAGTTTAATATGCCTTGGGGTATAACGGTTTCCGATTCAGGAGATGTTTATATTGCCGATTGGGGAAATGATAGAATCCAGCAATTTACAAATGACGGTGAGTTTGTAGGAAAATATGGGGATAATAACGATGGTTCAAATGATTTAAGAAGACCTTCTGATGTTAGTGTCGATTCTGATGGTTACATGTATGTGACAGATTGGGGTAATCATCGACTTCAAGTTATAGCTTCTAATGGCAACTTGGTTCAGAATTTGAGAGGTGATGCAGGGATTTCAAAGTGGGCTCAAGACTTTTTGAATTCTAATCCTGATGAAAATGCAGCGAGGGCTGAATCTGATCTCGAACCGAAATTGGATGTGGCCAGCTGGGATTTAAATGAGCAGTCTTATCATACAGAGAAATTTTTCTGGTCTCCCATTTCGGTAGAAAATTACCATGATGATTTAGTGATTGTGGTTGATAGGAATAGACATAGGATGCAGGTGCTTAAAATTAATGAAGATATTGATTGAGGTGAGTAGTAATGGAATGTGACAATCTAGAGTTAGCACATTTGCTGAGAAGGGCAGGGTTCACTGCAAACAGGCAAGAACTAGAAAATTATCATGATTTAGGCTATGAGGCTACTGTTGAAAAATTACTCAATCCAACCAGTACTGATTACCTGTCTGACGATATAATAAGGCGTTATCACGTTGATCAATCAGAGTTGAGGGAGCTTTTTGGAGCGGCAGCTTATTGGATGTATAGGATGATTACGACAACTAGCCCTTTGGAAGAAAAAATTGCTTTGTTTTGGCATGGTTTATTTGCTACTGGATATTCTAAATTGAATCAAGCTAGATCTTTGTTGAATCAAATCGATATGTTCAGAGGATATGGGTTGGGAAAATTTGATGAAATACTCGTTCAACTTTCTAAAGACCCTGCTATGTTAGTTTGGTTGGATAATCAGGATAATCATAAAGGGGCAATTAATGAAAATTACGGTAGAGAGCTTCTTGAATTATTTTCTTTGGGTATAGGTGCATACACTGAGGAGGACATAAAAGAGTGTGCTAGGGCATTCACCGGTTGGACTCTAGGTAATGCGGAATACATGAGCATGAGAGCCACTAAAGATTCAATATGGACTTACGGTAGAATCGCATGGCATTTTGCATATAGAGATGATGATCATGATGGTGCCAAAAAGGAGTTTCTCGGAGAAAAAGGACAATTTGAAGGAGAAGAAATTGTCAATATAATATGTAAAAATCATGATGCAGCTAAGTTTATTTGTACTCGGCTTTTTCAGTTTTTTGCAGCTGACGAAATAGACAACGATGTGAAACGAAAAGTAGTTGAAGAAATGGTGGAGGAATATTTTAAATCTAATCATGAGATAAGAGCTGTTTTACGATGTTTGTTTAATTCTGAGTATTTCAAATCAAGTGCGTGTCGTTATGATCGCGTAAAAGGTCCGGTCGAATTAGTTGTTGGCGCTATAAAGATAGCGGGTTCATATAATTCTCCTACATTAGACATTGAACAAGTTGCAAAAATATGTTTTTTTATGGGCCAGGGATTATTACAGCCTCCTACAGTTGAAGGTTGGCATGAAGGGGTTGAATGGATAGATAGCGGCGCTTTGGTCGAAAGAATTAATTTTGTGGTGCAGGAGTTGGGCAACACTAATAATCCAGGAATCCGTTATATTTTAGATTGTTTGAAACAGTCAAACAAAGAAACCTTGACGCCTGAGCAGTTGTTGGATTCTTGTTTGGATTTAATTGGGCCTATAGAGGTGTCTGATGAAACCAGGAAAGTATTGATACAGCACGTTGCTAATGATGGGGATATTGATTTATCAAGTGAGAAAAATACAGGACAAACCGACCAAAGAATAGGAGAGTTATTAAGCCTTATTGGTGCTTCACCAGAATATCAGATGGCATAGTATTTAAGCGGCTATCATCTTCGGATATTATTCTTTCTTAATTATTTAATCAATTAGAGTTGTGGTTATGAGTACAAAAATCGATGGAGTAAAATATTTCAAAACAATCGGGATTTGCAACAATGGATTTAATGGCAGAGGCTTTGCAAATCCATACAGTGTATCAGTCGCCAATAATGGCAACATATATGTTGTAAATCGCTGTGATACTACCAGACGTCCAGCCATCAGAATTGGGATTTTTAATATAGAAGAGGAATATCTGGGTGAATTTGGGAGTGGTGATGGATCTGAAGATGGACAATTCATGTTACCTGTAGCGATTGCTTTCGATAATCAAGACAGACTTCATGTTACCGATGAATATTTGCATAGGGTATCGGTTTTTGATTTATCTGGAAAATTTTTGTTTAAATGGGGGAATAAGGGTTATGGCGACGGTGAGTTTAATGGTCCTTCAGGAATTGCATTTGACTCAAATGATAATGCCTTCGTGGCAGACCAATTTAATCATAGGATACAAAAATATGATTCATCAGGTAAATTTATCCTTCAGTGGGGTTCTAAAGGTGATTCGATAGGACAGTTTAATATGCCTTGGGGTATTGGTGTTGATAAACAAGATAATATTTATATTGCAGATTGGAGAAATGACCGTGTGCAAAAATTTGATGCTAACGGTAAATTTATTATGATGTTTGGTTCTAAAGATAATCGTATTAATCCAATAACAAGACCATCAGGCGTCGTTATAGATGATTTCGGAGATGTTTATATATCCGATTGGGGTAACGAACGTATTCAAATATTTGACGAAACGGGAGATCTTGTACAGATATTAAATGGTGAAGCTACTTTATCGAAGTGGGCTAAAGATTTCTTTGATTCTAATCCGGATGAATGGGAACATCGTGTCAATTCAAATTTAACTCCCGAATTGCCTGAACATTTAAATAAATCACGCTATCAGATATCTTCACAAACTGAACCATATTTTTGGGGGCCTGTCGGAATGGACATAGATTTAAGAGGTTATTTTTATGTTGTTGAATCGAACAGACATCGCGTCCAGATATACAACACTACCCCATAGATGTACACGTTAACTGGTTTTAGAATTACATATGATGCACTTAATGGAGGAAAATAACAATGACTTGGATAGATACGCACATTCACATATGGACTCAAGATACTAAAAGATACCCTGGTACTGATTTAGAGGATTTTGAACCCAAAGAATTTATGCCTGAAGATATATTGAGACATGCCAAACCTTCTGGAGTAAGCCGGATAGTAATGGTTCAAATAGGAAATTATGGACCCGATAATAGTATATTGACTGACACAATTCAGAGATTTCCTGGTGTTTTTGGTGGTATAGGCCAAGTTGATCATGAAGGTGTAACCATAGAATCAGATATGAAAGGTCTATTGGAACAAGGTATAACCGGGTTTAGAATTGGAGCAGGAGCTGATGTTGATACATGGCTTCAGCACCCTGGGTACGAAACTATGTTTAAAGTTGCTGCACAAACTGGTCAAGCTATTTGTCCTATCACTCATCCTCCTGGAGTGCCGGAGATAGATAGAATGTGTAGTGAATATCCTGAAACTACTGTAGTCATTGACCATATGACCAGATTAGCTGAAATGCAACCTGCAAATGATCATAATATTGATCAGCTTTGTGCCTTATCTCGATTTCCTAATGTTTATGTTAAAATATCAAGACTTCATTCTCAGGGGAAGAAAACTCCTCCATACGAAGATTTGATACCTGTTGTAAATCGAATTATAGATGCTTTCGGGCCAGATAGACTTATGTGGGGAAGCGATTCTCCATATCAGGTTGTTTTAGCGACTTATGAAGACTCTATTTCTCTTGTTAGAGATAAATTAGGTTTATCAGCCGCAGATAAACAAAAGATATTGAATGACACTCCTGCTAAGTTGTTTTTCAAATAACTTGATTTAGGTTTTCGGTTGACCAGGGTAATGCATCCATTGGTCAGCGAGTTTAGGATAGTCTTTAGTCATATCTCTGAGTTTAGCGTTAGAGATAATTGAAAAATTCCCGGTAGCGGATGCTGCGATAGATTTATTCGGCAGTTTTATGAAAGCTTCTATCACAATTAAGTTGCCTATTTTGCGTTTGATTTCTCCGTAAGCGTATATTTCCTGATTGGTTATAATGGGTTGTTTGAATTTAACGTCCAACTGTGCAGTTAAGACCCAATAATTTTGGCTTAGTGCAGCTCTATTCATTGTCTCGTCCAGAATAGTACTTATTATTCCGCCATGCATGTAATTTGGAAATCCTTGGAATTTAGGATTAAATTCGAAACTTGTTTCTACACCTTTATCTTTATGCTTGAAAACCAATTTTAATCCTGAACTATTTTTGGGACCGCATGCAAAACACATTCCGTATTCGCTAAAATCATTAAGAGGAATGTTTTGATAATTGTTACTAGTAGGCATCAAGATATCCTTATTTTATTCGAAGCATTTTAAATTTTTGGGCAAATCTATAATTGATCCTTTTCGTTCGGTGACGTAGGAAGCAATTTCGCACGACTTTGATAGGATATGGTCTAATTCTAAATTCTTGAGTAAGCCCGCTGTAAATGTAGCAAAAAATGCATCTCCAGCGCCTATTGCGTCTATTACATTTGATTTAGGAGGTAAGGTACTTATTGTTCTTTGTTTATTTATTAGATTGACATTATGATGCCCATTGGTAATTAAAATGGTATCTATATCATAGATATGTAATAGCTCATCCGGTGAGGAAACTTTTAATAATTGCCTAGTATATTCAAATTCAACGTGGTTCATTTTGACAAAACTAGCCTGAATTAAAGAATATTCGATAACTGCTTTAGTATGGTAATTTTTACGTAAGTTCAAATCAACCATATTGTATTGGTTGCTTTTTAGTCGAAGAAATTCTTTAAGAGAACTTTGGTTGAATTTAGTTCGCTGTGATAATGTTCCAAAATACAGAGACTGAGTTTTATAGTCATTTATATCTAAAGGAAGTTTTATTTTATCCCATGCTGCGTTTTCGTTTATTACAAATTCAGGTTCTTTTATAGTTCCAAAGATTTGAGCAGAACCTGTTTTTCTATCACTAACTGTGATTGAGGCAGAAATAAGTGGGTTTGAATTAATTTTCTCCAACGCTTTTTTACCAAGATTATCTGGCCCTACTGAACTAATAAATAGAACTTTGATGCCGAGTTGTGATAAATACCAGGAATAATTTAAAGCAGCACCTCCAAGTTGGGGTATATTGTTATAGATGTCGTAAATTATTTCCCCAAAAACTATACAATCAAATGATTTGGTCTTATTTTTCATAAAAATCCTTACGGTCACATTAACTTTATAGGAACACAAAACTGAAAAATTTGAATGGATAATCTGTATTTATATCACTTATTTGTAATTGTAAGTGGTATTTGAATGAAAATAACTATTGTTTTAGCATTAATTTGTATTAGAATAAACTAAATTCAGATAGGGGGAATTTCTATGCAGGCTTATTGTTTAAAATGCCGAGAGAAGAGAGAGATTAGCGATCCTCAGAGCGTAACATTGAAAAATGGACGTCCTGCCACTCAAGGTAAATGTCCGAATTGCGGAACAAAGATATTCCGTATAGGAAAAAGCTAGATAATATCAGTTTAGTCCGAATTTGGGCAGATATGATGTAATTGTTGAGAAGGATTTGAGTAGCGTTGCTGCTGCTTAAATCCTTCTTTTGTTTGTAGAATGTTATTGATTAGGTAATATTCCAATTGGAAATTTTAGTGATCGGGTTTTGCTATGATGTTCCAAGTTGATTGTTAATTGAATTTCCCACTTCAATTTGCTGCCTATAGAATGAGCTGGTAATTTGGAAGGGATTT
>CAYRIG010000057.1:7908-8193 GCA_964424315.1 uncultured Dehalococcoidia bacterium
ATCCTGTTTCCGATTAACTTTTAGATTTTTATGAGATTCTTCCACTTGTTCAAAAAGTTTTTTGCTGTTTTCTCTTACCACTTGAGTGTTTATAGCATCCAGCGGAATGTCTTGTTTATTTCTTGTAACCATTCCAGACCCTGCTTTAGGAACTTCTGACCGAGTGAAAACTTCTGTGGAATGTTCAAAACATGTTAACGATAAGAATAACTCCTTGATTAACAATTCTCGACTAGCATATACAAATATGTTGGTCACGATTGTTTCGCCGAAAAAGTATGTTGT
>CAYRIG010000058.1:0-8117 GCA_964424315.1 uncultured Dehalococcoidia bacterium
ATTCTATAGATGAAAGTGCCGGTGCTCCTGAAAGAGTACATGCTAAACCAGAAGTTACTCGTGCCGCCGCATCCAATTTTTATTCTAAAGGCGTTGATGGACTTTACACTTGGTTCCTACGATGGCCGCTTTCAAATCCTGAACGACAAACATTAACCGAAATAGGCGATCATGACCTTGTTAAAATGGAGGATAAAAATTACGTTTTAAGACATAAAACTGAGGCGTCCGAAGCGCGTGGATATGGAGCAAATATACCAATTGAAATACCTTCAGCAGACCCTACTAAAAAATATCGGATTCCTTTTTATGTTTCAGACGAATTTGTTGAAAAAGCATCCTATATTAAACAAGTAAAACTTCGTTTAAATATTGCTAACTTGTTGTCAGATGACAAGTTAACGATAGAACTTAATGGCGAATCTTTAAAAAACGAACCTATAACTCGAAGTTATGGTAGACCATTTGATCCATACGGGGCTCAATTGCTTGAATTTGACTTGCGAAATATTAAACCTAAAACAGGGAATAATGAATTATCGATTTCGTTAGATGCTAGACCAGAAGATATGGCTAGCGGCATTACTGTTGAAAAAGTTGAGTTATCAGTCGAATATGGATCATACCCTTCAGCCTTATAATAATGTTTTACATTAAAGACAGTAAGGCTCTATAAAACTAAATTATTTACTAAAAAACTTAAAACCCAAAATTCTAGTTAGTAACGCTTTGCGGATATTTTTCCACTCAGATTCAACAGCGGATGGATCTAACTCAAGTGCGATATTACTATATTGCGTAGCTGCAAAATACCAAGTTATATTGGTAACACTTTCTCTTATAGAAGGCACCAAATTTCCAATAAGCATTCCATATTCTATAGGGGTCTGTGCGTTTCTAAGAGGTATACCCCCTAACGTAGCTAATCTCATCATCTTTATATACGGCTTTTCAACCAATGACCTGCCTCTAAGACTCATAGACCATATTAACCATATTAACGTTGGAACAATAATAATAAATGCAAGACCTATGGCAATAGGGTAGGGGAAATCTTGAGAACTCGGTGAATCAGGCTGGACAATTGGCTCATCTAACGTATCGTCATCACAAAAAGGATATTCAAATTCATTTTCAACAGTACATTCTGGTTCAATAAAATCATCAGTACTGTCTAAAGAAAGATTATTGTCTAAAAGTAAGTCCGACAAAGTTGGATCACCAACACCTAACATACCTTTTCTATCAAAAGACCTGTCTAATTTATCCCATTTTGGAGTAGGTTCAAAATCAATCCACCCATAGTCAGGAAAATACACCTGTACCCAACCATGACTATCAGAATCTTTTATGGATCGGAAATCTTCATCTATCAATTCACCTGAAGCATAGCCGACTGCCATACGAGATGGTACTCCAACAGACCTCATCATCACGGTCATCGCTGAGGCAAAATAATCACTATACCCTGTTTTGGTATCAAACAAAAACCAATCTACGCTATCCCCATCAGAAGGTGGAGATTTTATATCTTGTGAATAAATGAAACTACCTTCATCCCTCAAAAATGTTTCAATAGCCAATGCCTTATCCACCGGATGTTCCATGCCATCAGCAATTGAATTTGCAAGTTGCTTAACTCTATTTGGCAAGCTTTCAGGTAAATGCAAATAATGGTCAGATATATAATTATTGTATTGGACTCCGGTGCTTCTTAACCCTTTATAAGTAACATCTGGTATATAAGAATACATTTCATATGATTCATTTTTCTGAACTGAATCTTTAAACTGCCAAGAAACAATATCCGGCCTCTGCAATTCTTTTCTTTTTACAGTCAACGTTTTTTGAGTTCTCCAATCCTGACCTTGACCTCCTGGATTTATGTCGACAAATACTAAATCCTTCGGCAAATTTTCAATCACGAATGATTCGACATATTTGTTAGGCGGTGGGTTCAATAAAAGTCTCATTTTACTTGCATATTGCTTAATATCTTTGGGTAAACTTTCGTTTGTTCCATTTAAATCTATCTCAAACTGCTTTGGAGCTAGGGTTTCTACTACTACTGGTTCATTTATCCAATTCATATTGCCCCCTACAAATGCGGTTTTTGAATCAAATCCTAATTGAAGCATTTGATAAGAAAGTTGCAAATCATCCACTACTTCTTCTGTTGGAACAGAAATAGGTCCAACCTCTGATTTAATTGTTTTACCAGTTTTCCATCCGAGAGAAGTATATTCGCTATAGGTACGTGACAACCAATATGTAGGTTCTTCGCTAGTCGCCCATATAACTGTTTCTCCTCCAAATGATATTTTGCCTTGGAAAGGTAAGATATCACCAAAAAACCTACCTGCCACATTTTTCTTTGACGTGATTCCAGAAAACATTCTGGCAAAGTCATTTTCCAAGCCTGTAGCTAGAGGTCTTCTAGTCTTACCCCACAATTTGGCTATGGTTCTATCACCAACCTCATAAACCGGTATTCCATTTGCTAAAATTAACACAATCCCACTAATGGCCATTATTATCGGTATACTGATAAACGTATTTAATATTCGAGATTTGGCTAAAACACCATTGCTTTTCCATTTATCATGTCTTTGTACAATCGTAAGTCTACCTACTACAACAAAAGCAATCATCAAAAACAAGTAAAATCTATCTATGAAATAGTCTGGCATAAAACTCAAAGTGGTTAAAATTGCTACTCCACTAAGCAATATACCAATCCAGGCATTTGAAAACCTAAACAAGACCCATGTACTTATATAACCAAGCAACCAAGCTAGACCCAATAAATATAAGGTTGGTGGAATTAAATCCCTATTTATTTCATCACTTCGAGCTATTTCAAACCAAACAATTACATGGTCTATAACCGCTCGAAAGGCACCTAGTGTATTTTGATCTTTGATTAATGTAGAAGTTTGCCAAATTGATATTAATAACCCGATTAAAATGCCAACTAGTAGACTGACAGGCCACGGTAATAATTTTGTTTTGGCAGTACCCAAACCAACAATAGTTGATAAAAGCATAATAAGCCATAATCCTGGTGTCGCAACCCATTCTGCTTCTCTCACTATCCATGCAGCCACACAAACCATTGCTAATGCCAATACAAAAGTATCCCAGCCTTCCCTAGGCGAAAGGATGTTGATCAATCTTTTAAATGGCATGTCTACAGATTCATCTGTTTTGTCAATTCTGAATACATTATTTTTGTTCATATTAATCATCAGCTATTTTCTTTAACTATTCACCAAATTTACATTTTGGGGATAATACTCAGGAGTTAATATTTGCTGCAAGTTATCATTCACCGAAACCAATACTCCGGGGACGCCTAAATTTTTTAGCAACACGCTATTATCGATAGTTGTAAACCTAGCACCGAACGATGAAGAATCTAGCTGTATTACTTTGACTTCAACTCCCTTTTTCATAAGTTCAAATGCAGCGTAAACCCACTTTGTGCTAGCAGATGACGTTATTATTATTAAGGTAGTACTATAAACCCACATTCTTTCAAAATCTGATATAACGTTTTCAACGGGGATGGATCCATTTGATTTAACTATAGCTAAATACTGCATTATTCGATCCAGTTGTACTTTCCCATAATCTGCAGATAGGACGTATTTATTATCTCCATAAGCAACGATTCCAACTGGAAGATCAGCGGAAATATAGCGCTTAGCGTATGAAGTAGCTATTGAAGAAACATATTCATCAATACTATGTTCGAGTTCGCCTGCCTGTACCTCTTCATTAAAGTCACCTACAATCCAAACCTCACTTGATCTACCGATGTCAAATTCCTTTGACATCAATTTACCCATGCGTGCTGTGCTATTCCAGTGTATTCTATTAAAACTATCCCCATAGACATAATCTCTAACTGAATTAGCATGAGGTGTTACCCTGTAAGTTTTTTTCCTACTTAGACTATCACCGTATAGTTCAGCTGAAGGAGTTGCCAATGCAGAAAGGTCCACAGTTCTCGGATACACAATAACAGATTGCTTAGCACCAAATTTTTTAGACCGTATAAAAAGATTAAAAGGATCTGAATTAGATATCTCAATCGGACCAATTTGGTAAAGACCGCGCTTGCGAGCTTTTAAATCCAGTGCTATTTCTGTCTCACCAAATGGCCTGATATTTATTGCCACGCCGCCTGCATGACCGGGTAAATCCGTCATGTCCTTTAACTCCAAACCAAACTTTGGAATAAAACTATCGTTTATTATTCGTATTTTTTGTTCAAATGATTCTCCCACCTCAGTTTGGTTTAGTCTGTCAATTATTTGAATTCTTACCGCAATTAACATTAACCACGACCATAGATAACCTATACTCAATATAGAAACCAAAGCATAGCTCAATCTATAAAACAAATTGAATCCTGTAGCTGCAGCAGTGATGAAAGTCACTATAAGTAATATCAGAACAAAAAGTGTCCTTAAAGTGGGTTTGGCAAAAAGATAAACGATCGGACTCATATTTTTACCTTCCTAGGTTAATATTCCCTGGCACTGATATTTGGCTCAAAATAGAATCAATTATGTCATTACTCTGTACACCTCTCATTCTTGCCGGAGAAGACACTACAATACGATGACCCAATATAGGATTAGCGAGTTCTTTAATATCGTCAGGTAAAACAAAATCCCTTCCTCTTATGAAAGCTAGAGCTTTGGTTCCGTTAAACATTGCAATAGAGCCCCTTGGTGAACTACCTAGTGCAACATCATCATGTGTCCTAGTCATTTCAACAGCTTCTACTATATATTCCTTTAAACGCTCATCTATATATATCTCTTTTATTGACTCCTGAATTTCATTTATTTCAGCATCAGATGCAACTTCTTGTAAATTTTCAATGGGATGCAATTGCTTTTGATTTTCAACTATCTGTATCTCTTCTTGTTTAGACGGATACCCCAAAGAAATTTTTAAAAAGAATCTATCCAGCTGCGCCTCAGGTAATGGAAAGGTACCTTCAAACTCGATTGGATTTTGAGTAGCCATAACTATGAATGGTCTGGGTAATTTATACGTCTTTCCTTCTACAGTAACTTGTTTTTCATCCATAGCTTCAAGCAAAGCTGACTGTGTTTTAGGAGTAGCTCTGTTTATTTCATCCGCAAGTACTATTTGGCTGACAACCGGACCGGGCTTATACTGAAATTCTCCAGTTTGTTGGTTGTATATAGAAACACCGGTTATATCGCTAGGCAACAGATCAGGGGTAAACTGTATTCTGCTAAATTCACATCCTATTGATTTTGATAAACTACGAGCTAACATAGTTTTACCAACACCTGGAACATCTTCAATCAGAGCATGGCCTTGACAAATTAAAGTTACAACGGCTAGTTCAACAGCTGAGTTTTTTCCTATTATCACATTTTGAATGTTCTCAATAATCTGCTGAACCTTTAATCTGGTTTCATCTAAATTTTCCAATTTTATCTCCATTTACTTATTCCAATTAAAATCACATCAATCGACTATAAACTTATTAAACTTTTATAGTTATAATATAGTGCGATATGTATAATATTTTACACTCTTTGAATAATATATGCTACATGTATTTGTAATTTATTGCGTTATCAATATTAAATACTGTTACGTGAAATATACAAACCGATTTTATACTATCCACTAAAAGATTATTGTAATATAACCTCATAATGTTTGTTATACACCAAATCTTTTGGAGGTCTACATGCTTACTTCCGAGCAAAAAGTGTTTTTTGATACCTTCGGATTCTTAATCATTAGGGGGTTTTTTACAAAAGATGAGGTGAAAACTATATCAAAGGAATTCAATAATAGAGCTCAGATAGCATCTGATTATGAACGATTTGATGGTACAAAAAGACAAACGATAGACATGTCTGGTAACGATAGTCCCTTTTTTGCTTCGTTACTTGATGACGAAAGATTGTTATCAATAGGAAAAGATATCCATGGAGATGTATTGCCATGGGGAACACATATAGACAGACACGTAAACAATACTTATTGGCATCATGACGCAGGAGGATATGAATGGTACGGAATCAAGTTCGCGTTTTACTTAGATGGACTAACAGCAAATAGTGGTGCATTAAGAGTAATCCCAGGGTCACACAAACAGCCATTTCATGATGAACTCGACAATATAAAAAACTTGAAATATTCATGGATAAGAAAAAACCATGACGCTGCTAGTGAAAGTTCATTTATTTCCCCAATTCCTAGTTATGCCTGTGAATCGAATCCTGGGGATTTGGTTATATTCGATTATAGAATTTTCCATGCAAGTCTGGGAGGGTCAAAAGATCGCCATATGTGCACAGTTAATTTTATAAATTATCCAAAAACACCCAAGCAATTAGCTATAACTATCCATGAAGCCAAAAATTATTTTAACGATAACCACAACTCTGGAGCACCATGGAATCCTAGCAAAGCAGTGTCTGAAGACTGGTTGGCAAATCCAAACCAAAATCCTAATAGGCAGCGGGGAATCGACCAATGGGTTAGATTATCCAAAATGAAAGTGTCCGAGACCGGGTATAAAGTAGTTGCTATTGAAGGTAAATTGCAAATCATTCCTATTTAATATAAACCTTATAGTTGCAATTTCTGCCTTCCTGCAAATCCCGTATCTTTTTCATGCCAATAACCTATACTAGGTTCACCTTCACGCCAACATAAATAGACTTCTCTCCCATCCATAACATAGGTGAAGTCGAAAAGTGCCGGTTCAATACTTTTGATTATTATCCCTTTTTCCTCGATAACAGAAATTTTATGATTTATTTTACTTATCGTCGTTTTGAGTTCTGAATTTAAGTTATCTAGCTTATTGTGTGAAGCTGACCCTCCGTTACCTTGCATACGAGTTTGCAGATTTTTTATCTCAATATTCAAATTTTGCACCTTATCACGCCAAGGTGATATTTCTTTACAAATATCCACTAACCATGCAATAGAGTTCTGAGCTTCATCTAGGGTAAACATCATAACTCCAATTCCTTGGATAATGTACACATTTCAGCACTTTTATCCCATAGCATCTGTGCAGATACTTGATCTTTCGCATGAGGAGCTAGTTCAACCGATTTACACTTCACAAAATATTCTCCTGAAATATTTTCCACAGATTCAGAATTAGCTAAATAGACTATTGTCTCAGCTCCATCTTTAGGCGATGTTCCAATTAGTTTCCATACTGTAGTCAAAGCAGTTCCTAAAATACCATTTTTGGATATCAAATTAGTTGGGATTACGCCAGGATGCATCGCATTTACAGTAATTTTGTTAGCATCCACTTTTTCAGACAAATATTTTGTGAAGAGAAGTTGGGCTAACTTGGTTTTACCATAAACTTTCATGATTTTATATGATTTATCACTATTGAGATCGTCAAAATCCATCCTCACTTTTTTATGCGCTATGGAACTAACATTAATTATTCTGGCCCTTGGTGCAGCTAGTAATGTATTAAATAAAAGTCTAGTAAGTAAATAATGAGACAGATAATTGACTGAAAACATTTTCTCTATACCATTTGAATCTGTTTTGCGCTTCAAATATATGACTCCAGCATTATTAATCAGTACATTTAATCTGTTAAACCTAGATTTAATATTTTCAGCCAAGGCTCTAACCGATTTCTGATCAGATAGGTCACACGCAATATAATCAACAGTACATCCATATGAAACCATTCTATCGGAAGCATTGTCACAACTTGCCTGTGAACTTCCTACTCCTATTACTTCAGCCCCCATTTCAGCAATTTGTCGAGCTGATTCAAACCCTATCCCTGAAGTAGCACCCGTTATTAAGACCGTTTTATCCATTTTAAACATTTGAAGTAAATTTAATTATTGGTATACACCTAGCAGTCACAGATTGATAATAACTGAACCCCGGGTAATAATTAACTAATTTTTCCCACAATATGTTTCTATTTACCCCGATTACAAATTCTGCTGTTGCAAATACTTTTTTGCCACTGATTTCTAATTCTGCTTGGGGATTACTACGTAAATTTTTAACCCATTCAGGGTCTTTGGGAGAACCTCCAAAAGAACCCACACATA
>CAYRIG010000059.1:0-8101 GCA_964424315.1 uncultured Dehalococcoidia bacterium
CCCTGACAATATTAGCGCCAGGGCAATTTCAATGGCAGCATTTTCTGGAGGGAACCTTACAGAAGTAAAAGTAACACCATTGTTGACAATAGATGAAGCTATTACTGGAATGGAAATGGCATCGAAAGGATCTTTTCCTCATCCGGCTTCATAATTTTTGCCACTTGATTCCATCTCTGAATTTAGGAAAGATACTGATATTTTAATACTGGATGTTTATGAAAAAAGATTACTACTTTAGTAACTGAATATTTATCCAATTAGGCACTTCATTATTTTTATTATGGATGTGTCACTGTGGATTTGATGACAATCCACACCTGCATTATTTGTTTCTATACAATTTACGGTATAAATATATTTATACTTAAGTTTGACAATCTTTTAAATGAAATGTACGATACCACTTGGTGTTGATTATGAATAACTTAGCGGTTTTAAAATATTTTTTCGATAAAAGTTCATGTTGCACCTGTTGTCGTTTAAGACAGGAGACATTGGAGGTTTCTTTCGGAAAGTTTTAGAACTTAATAAACAAAACCCGAAGCAAACACTAAAGAGACCTCGCTCAAATTGGGGTCTCTTTTTATTTAATGAAACACTTGACTAACAATTCGTAAATTAAAAAGGAGACTAATATGAGTATAAAATTAGGAGATATAGCACCAGATTTCAAGGCAGATACTACCGAAGGACCTATAGATTTCCACTCTTGGATTGGAGATAACTGGACAATACTTATGTCACATCCAGCAAACTATACACCAGTATGTACTACAGAACTAGGTAAGGTAGCTAACTTAAAAAGTGAGTTTGAGAAAAGAAGTGTCAAAGCTATTGCAATAAGCGTAGATCCTCTAGACTCGCACAAAGGGTGGATCAATGACATAAATAGAACTCAGAATGCGAATGTCAATTTCCCTTTAATAGCTGACCCAGATAACAAAATAGCGGATTTGTATGACATGATTCATCCTAATGCCAGCAACACACATACAGTTCGTACTTTGTTTGTAATTGCACCCGATAAGACTGTTAAATTAACTTTGACATACCCACCTTCTACTGGTAGAAATTTCACGGAAATTTTAAGAGTTATTGACTCATTACAATTAACTGCAAATCAGAAAGTAGCAACACCTGCAAATTGGACTCAGGGTGAAGACTGTGTCGTTTTGCCGACTATAGCCACTGAAGAAATTCCAGATCTTTTCCCTAAAGGATTTACTGAGGTAACTCCTTACCTTAGAACAACTCCACAGCCTGTGGACTTACCTTAAACCCAGTTTATAATCTTAGTGTAGCTATACGGTATATAATTCCGAGGATTCACAACCCTCCCTTATCTCGAATCCTCGGAATTATCGGTTCGGTTGGAGTTATACACTCAAAAATCAAGTATTAAAACAGATTTGTTTAATTTCATACGAATGCTACGAATTTTTATAAGCTCAAAAAAGGTATATAGATGAACCCAACATAGTTTTTTGCATGTATGAAACTACGCGGTTATTCAGGAGATATATGCAACTTGGAAAATTCTTTTCCGTCGTGAGTAATGGCCCCAGTTATTTCAATCAAATTAACATAGTTATCATCATTCACCCAAAGACTTATTTTGAGATTGTCAGATTTAGCAGATGCAAGAATTTTGGTAATACTAGACGCATCTACATCTCCAGTCAAACCACTATGGGATATATTATTAATCCATTTAGATGGTCCTTTCTCAGCATTCGCCACACTGGAAATCAGTTCGCTTATTTGAGATGAGGTTATACCGGTGGCTATATTGGATTGGTCTACTGGATTTGTGACACCAAATACTCTGGAAGTAGGTGAGAGCGATGCTAATATTTTGGTAATAATTTCTGAGGCATCTAATGTCGGAGTAGCGGTAGGGGTAGGCTCATATTCCGTACGAACTGCATGGGGACCTAAAAAGTTTTGCGTATGGCTAGTAGATGAATCTGGTCTTTCACATGCTTTAAGTGAGTCTTTAAAAAATGCATATAATCCCCAATGTTCTTTATCTATCAATTCTAGTCCGCCACCACCCTTGAGTGAATCGATTTTTTTCCATGGCTTGGGCATTTCTACATCACTGACAATGTAAATCCCCATAACATCTTCTTGATTATTGTAGAGGATTATTAGATTAGAAGAATCTGGTTTAGTAAAATACCGGCCTCTCCCAGCAGCACATAAAATAGGGTCTATCCATCCGAATTCAGCGGCATTTACCGTTGATAAAGGAATGCTGATTTCGTCAATTTCTGGATTGCCGGCTAAGGTAATCCTATCTCCAACACTGATTACAGGATCGTTTCCCCCAATGAACATCGGAATTAATATTCCTACTACAATACCTATAGCTAATCCTGCTATAGCCAATTTGATCTGCAGTCGGCTTAAGAAGTGCATAAATATAAATCCATAATAAACTAAAGTTCCAGTGTAAATTAAAAAGGGTTACGTAGCAAATCATAGTAATAGCTCACCGCAAAGCCCTAAACATAATCAATATTGTATGGTCGAGTCGAGGAGTAAGCAATCATGACAGTTTAATTTAATAAAAACGGTATTTGTATCAAATTGCATGAAACAGCAAGAATTGTTTAATTCCATTGTAGATATTAAGATGTAATGTACTAAGCTCTCCATATTAAAAAGAGTAAGGAATTAAATTATGTTTTGCAAATGTACAATAGGTGCTACTCATCAGATTGATAATGTGGGTAATGGTTTAAAAAAAGTTGGCGATAAACCTTTTGTTGGTGAGACACCACAAGCTGCTCTTGATAGCTGGCTTACCCCCAACCCACTATTTTATGTTCGTAGCCATTTTGAATACCCAGATATTTCCAACGCTGATGGATTAAATTGGGCTATATCTGTTGATGGGGGCGATGGAAATGCAAAAACAATAACGATGGCGGACCTTATGAGAATGCCGAAAAGAACAATGGCTGTCACTATGGAATGCGCTGGTAACAACAGGAGTGACTTGGAACCTAAGGTTTCTGGTAATCAATTCGATAGTGGGGCAGTCAGTAATGCTATATGGTCTGGTATTTCCCTATCTCACGTTTTAGAACAAGTCAATTTATCAAGTGAGTCTGTAGAAATTTTATTTGAAGGTGCTGATAGTGGAGTACCGGAAAAAGGATATGGCGAAAGTTCTTATTTAAGGAGCCTGTCTTTAGACATAGCTAATGACCCAGATACTATTCTCGCTTATGAAATGAATGGAGAAATTTTACCGATTGAACATGGTTTCCCGTTGAGACTGGTTGTGCCCGGTTGGTACGGTATGGCATCAGTGAAGTGGGTCAAATCAATAACAGCCATAAAAGAACCCTTCCATGGATATTTTCAAGGAAAGAAATATGTTGTTCGATATCAAAATGGTAAAGAACAGCCATTAACTGAAATGCAAGTCAAATCTTTTGTAACATCACATAAACATGGAGAATCTATATCAAACGGACATATATCTCTAAGCGGACTTGCATGGGCAGGAAGAGCTACAGTTAAGTCTGTACATGTGTCGGTAGATGGAGGTGAAACTTGGGACAATGCAAGCCTAAATGGTCCATCTGATACTTATTCATGGCAAAAATGGAGCTTAGATTGGATTCCCGCTAACTTAGGGCATCACACATTAATAGCAAAGGCAATTGATTCTGATGACAATGAACAGCCAATAGAATCAGTTTGGAATGAGTTAGGATATGCTCTCAATGGCTTGAAACCGGTATGTATAGATATTATTTGAATGCTGCGGTCGCTTGGTTAGGGATATCGATTGTGATATTGGAAAAGTGAAATCTAGCGCTTCAATTAACATTATTTTAGAAATCTGGGTTGAGTCCAAGCACGAGTCCCTATAGAAGATTTTATACTAGCCCTTACATATTCTTCATTTCCAGTAAACTCGTATTTTGGACGTAAACCAGGCACCTCTTTTAATACTTCCCCATCCTTCCCAATAAATTTAGTATTGTAAATATAATCTCTATGTTGAGAAATTACTAATTCTATGCCTTGATCAAGAATTGATATATCCTCTATATCAATCCCTGTTGAAAAATAAAATTTGCCAGCAATTAGAGAATCAATTATAGATTTAGATGTGAGGTTTTCAGCATCTACAACAATCCATCCTCTTCCAGGATTGGCCATGGTATGATTAAAATCGCTGTAATGGTGGGCATCGTCAACGGCTATCCCATAAATTATTTTACCGGAGCTCAAAACATTGTCCCAAATTTCTTCGCCACTATACTTATCAGGTCCTCCTTCACTATTTGAACCAGGCCATCCATTATAAACCTCTAATAATGTAGCTCCTTCTATTTGAACAATATCTTTGTGATCATAAGCCCATGAGGCATTTGGATGATTCAAACTAGCGATACCGCCAGCTTGAGTTATTAAATCTATATTAGCTTGTAACGTTTCTACAACACCACCAGCATCAATTGGTTCGATAACTCTGGATATACCTATTCCATTAAGATGTATAGGTACATCACCTCCTAATATTCTCGCCGAAACTTCTTCACCAGGAATTAAAATTAAAGCATCACTATACCCATCAATTATTGTTCTATGGTTATGGTCACTAAGTACCAAAAAATCATAATCATGATTCTTATACCACTCGACAACTACTTCAGGATCTGCGTCTCCATCTGATTTGGTAGTATGCGTATGAACATTTCCTTTGTACCACATAGCAAGTAGCCTCCAATTGAATGATATTTTAACTCAAAAACTTAAAATAACCAAAATTCTTATAAAGTATTCATTAATATCACATCATACTTAATTAAGTCGATAGGGGTGTAAACTAATCTACAATCTATGGTCCATCGTTATCCACCTGTTTTTATAGCATGAATTTGGTGGTTAAAATGGTCAGCAACTAACAATAAACCGTCATTATAAAACCGTAAGTGTTTTGGATGGATAATTCCAATTTCACGATTCAATTGCGCGTGGTCTGAGAAAGTTGCTTTCCTAGTATTGTCACCGGCAATTGTTTCGATTCTCCCACTTTTATTAATACGCCTAAGCATACCATTACCAGTGTCTGAAAAATAAATAATGCCGTCCGACGATATATCCAAACCTGACGGCACTGAGATTGAGGATTCTGATGCATTAGTTCCATCAGGTGAAAACCCAGGACTACCATTACCCAATATAGTACTTATAATGCCATTTGTATCGATTTTACGAATCACGTGCGCTGAGTCATCGGCAAAATACAAGTTTCCAATGCTATCAAAAGTTATATCTGCAGGAGAACTTATTCGAGCCTCTATGGCCTTTTCACCGTCTCCATCATAACCAGCAATACCCGTGCCAGCTATAGTTGAGATAATCCCCGTTTTGTAATCAATCTTCCTAATTTTACCTATTCCTGAATCACCAAAATAAATATTATCGTTTGCATCATGCCTAATTGATCTGGCATATATTAAATTAGATGAAATAGCAGGTCCACCATCACCTTTATCCCAAGGGAAAGCTGATCCAGCTACATTATGTATAACACCTCGATTATCAACCATTCTAATATGAGAATGTCTAGTATCGGCTATGTATATATCTCCTTTTGAATTAACAGATACTCCCAATGGATTCCCAAGATGGGCATTATTTGCAGGTCCTCCATCTCCACCATAAGCTCTTGCTCCACTGCCTGCAACTGTCGATATGAGAGATGTTTTCACTTCTATTTTTCTAATCCTTTGATTCCAAGCATCGGCTATATAAATATCACCGTCAGGCCCAATGCTCATTCCAGAGGGAACCGCTAGATAAGACTCAGTAGCTATCTCATTGTCACGAACAGAGGTGCCTCCAAATACAGAGTTAATATATCCCTGATCATCAATTTTTCTAACTCTGCCACTAGAATCACTGAAAAACACGCTACCTTTATTATCTGCAAGTATTCCAACTTCAATTGAATTACATTCTGTTTCAATAGCTAAAACACCTTCTCCTCCATAACCAGCACTACCATTTCCTGCAATTGTTGTTACTATACCGTCTTTTTTATTTACTTTACGGACTCTAAAACCATATTTTTCACCTACGTATAGATTGTCATCTTTATCTATACAAATTGCGTCTGGCATTAATGTACTTGCTTTTATTGCAAGCCCTCCATCACCATTTGAGGCTCTATCACCATTACCTAAAACAGTAGAAACAATCCCGGTTTTCATATCAATTTTACGAATCCTATCATTGGAATTATCACATATATATAAATCACCAGTTGAATCAAACGCTAAATGCTCCGGATGAAAAAAGGCGGCTGTTTCTTTTGGCCCTCCATCTCCCGAGTATCCTCCAAGACTTAATCGAAAAGCCATCACTGGCTTTTCACCTTCGATTGGTGCCGCTAGATGTTCAGCATGATAACCCGCAAATAAAGACACAATACCAGTATTCTTATCTATTTTACGTATGTTATTGGTCCATTCGCTGGATATATATATCTCTCCTTCTGGAGAAACAGCCAAACCACAGTGACAATCCATTTCTGCATTTACAGCTAAACCCCCTTCTCCCTTACGACCAACTACACCGGACCCAGCAAATGTGGTAATTATTCCGGTTTCCGAATCTATTTTTCTATAAACTCCGTTATTCAAATCCGAAAATAAAATGTCTCCGGCATTATCAATTATTAAGTCATGGCAGCCGCTTAATTCTGCATCAATCGCTAATCCACCATCTCCTGAATAGCCCGGCATACCAGTTCCCGCTAAACGGTGGAGTACACCACCAGAATCGATTTCCCAAATTATGTTGAAGATATAATCCGCTATTATTAATTCTCCAGTTTTTCTTTGGGCTAATCCCATAGGCCACCCTGCATCAGCTTCCTTAGCTAGTACACCCTCTTTCATAATGCTACCGGCAATACGAATTAAACCAGTTTCACTGCAATCATTTATTTCTTGAATCAAACTCATTTTTACATGCCTTTATCAGGAATTTTTTAATAGAAACTAAAATTATAGACTACCTATTTAAACTATTAGGAGGGAGGTTCACTATATTCATTATCTTTTTGATAAATATGTAGTCTTCCCCTTGTATCAGCAATTATAACTTGGTTGTTTTTGTTTATAGAAATGCCGGTAGGTCTACCAAATTTTTCAAAATATTTTTTATTTGAATTTTGGTTAATTAACTTCATGAATTCAGGATCCCTATTAAGAACATATAGACCTGCCTTAGAATAATCTGTGGCGTCGCCATATAAAGAGGCTAGTAACTCTCCATTAGGTTCAAAAATTTGGACTCGTTTATTACCCCAATCGGTAATATAAACATCACCATCACTGTCCACAGCAACATGAGCGGGACGGTTTAATTTAGTATCCGGGTCATCTCCTTCACCAAAGGTGAACAGGTGGCTACCTTCAGAGTTAAATTTTTGAACTCTATTGTTTCCCCAATCTGCTACAAAAACACTGTCTTCATAATCTACGTATATGCCCCAAGGATTACTGAATTCTCCATAAGAATTACCTTGATTACCCCAAGCCTTGATAAACTCTCCTGTATCAGAAAAAAGTTGTATCCTATTGTTTTTACTATCAACTACATATAGATTGTTTTCTTTATTGAAAGCAATGCCTGTAGGTCCATCAATCTCTCCTAGCTTGCTCCCTGAAATCCCCCAATTTAGAATACTCTCTCCACTTTCATCAGCTTCGGGGAAAGGATAAATCTTATTGGGATCAAAAACATAAATCGTATTTTCATATTCATCCGAACAATATATATTTCCATCATAAGATACTGCTATGCTATTAGGCCAAGTCATTCCATTTCTAGCAAAATCACCTATGTGGTTTTCATCTATTGTTGTCTTACCTATTCTAATCCCAACATCTCCAAAATATCCTTCGATTTTGTAACCAAATCCTCTACTCAAAATGAATATTATACCTTCAGAAGAAGCTGCAACATCCATAGGAGAACAAGATCCTCCAGTAATCCCATATTTACTCTCATTATGTTCGGCAGTTTGTCTTCCAATTGAATGACTAAAATGCCATGCTCT
>CAYRIG010000060.1:0-8067 GCA_964424315.1 uncultured Dehalococcoidia bacterium
CATAGAAAATATACTTGTCAATAATCCAGCCAATGTACTAACTTTCTTGTAAATTTATAGCAAGTCAGCCTAAAGCAGATGAAAATCACTAAAATCGAAGTTATCAACGAAAATATAAACGATAAAACTTCTTTAGTCCAAATACAGACTGACACAGATATTGTTGGTATAGGAGCAACTGCTTCCCCTGTCCCCGTGATTAAAGCAATTATAGAATTAATGGAGTTTAATTTCAGTAAGGTACTTAAAGGTGCTGACCCTACTGATCCTTCTTTTTTATGGGATGAAATGTATCGAGTGTTAACAGGATGGGGTAGATACGGTGACGGTGGCTATATTATAAATGCCATGGCTGCAATAGATATGGCATTGTGGGACATAGCATCAAAAGCCCGTAAAATACCCCTGTATAAACTACTCGGCAAACCAGAACAAACCAAGATAATGGTTTATGCCAGCACCTCTCGATGGGACAGACTGAAAATACAACAAGATGGTGAGATGAGACTCGAGGGTCAATCTAAAAGTATCGATGATATAGTCTTAGAATGTAATGAACACGTATCAGCCGGATTTAAAGCAATAAAATTCGGATGGGGTAATTATTTCAATAAAGAAGCAGAAGATATTATTGCAGCTATGAGGGAATCCGTTGGTCCAAATATTAAATTAATGCTGGATTATGGATGTCCAGCATATCTGTCTCCGACTGCTAATGTAAAAGAATTAACAAGGATATGCGATATGCTCGGGAAATATAACATATATTTTTTAGAAGAGCCATTAAACCCCCATGATAGTGAACAATTCGCTTTGCTTACATCTAAATCACCCATAAAAATAGCGACTGGAGAAAGTCTTACTACATTGGTTGATTTAAAAAGATTTATTGACAATAAAGCCCTGGATATAATTCAACCTGATGCTCAACAAATTGGAATAACATGGTTCCTTGAAGTAATGAAACTATGTGAATCGTCAGGTATTTTATGCATACCTCATTGTCCATGGACATCAATAGCAGTAGCAGCGCATTTGAATATTTTATGCACCTCTAGCAGCCCAACAATGATTGAATATCCAGCGTTTGCAAGTTTTGAAAAAGAATCTCATACAAGTATACAAACACATGCGATGCACAACTCTATAACTGATTTCAATTTGCAAGTCGAAGATGGTTACCTTGCAATTCCAAAACAAAATGGCCTAGGACTTGGAAATTACCTAAATAATTTGCCTGCCACTAAGCCGGTTCCCCAAAGCAATGATTTTGGATCACAATGACCTTTATTTGGAGTAAAACAAAACCAGCACCAATGAAAATCGTAATAACAGCTTCAATTCCATGGTTCAAGCCCGCAATAACCGAACTTCAAATGAAATATCGTGACATTGAATTTGTTAGTACCAAAATAGAATCAGAAATTCATAGAGAAATAAAAACTGCTGAAGCTGCAGTGGTAATTAACTGGAATCAAAAACTTCACAGGACTGCTAAAAATATAAAATGGTTACAATTTCTAACCGGTGGTATAAATAAAAGTTTATTTCATGAATTTACTAACTCTTCTATATCAGCGACAAGTTTAAAACCATTATTTGCCACGGCTGGAGCAGAATTTGGATTAGCAGCAATGTTGATGTTTGCAAGACGTTTAAACTACATTAAACGACAACACTTGAGTAACCCTCCATTAGATATGTGGCCTCAGATCCCAGAGCCCGAAGACCTTTCTGGAAAAACCGTAGGAATAATAGGATTTGGTTATATGGGAAGAGAATTAGCAAGAAAAGCTTTTTCTTTAGGATTAAATGTGCTCGCAACAGCGAGAACGCGTCCACTAGAATATGGATGCATCACCAAATTTTATCCATTACAAAATTTACACGATCTACTGAAATTAAGTGATTATGTAATAATAGCTGTCCCGGAAACTGAGAAAACAATCAATTTAGTAAATCAATCATTTCTCGAAAACATGAAATCCAACAGTTTTTTAATCGATATCTCTGGACGCTGTTCCATCTATAACTTTAATGATCTCGTCTATTCAATAACGGAGGAGAAAATCGCGGGTTTATGTCTTCAAACTCCTCTAGATTCAGATGATTTGTCTATACCGAAATCGTCTTCAGAATTTTGGACTCGGGAAAACGTGGTTTTATCACCTAAAAGGATAACATCTGTTGATATGGAAGGCCAAATAAGAGACTTCTATAAAGAGAATGTTGATAGATTTTTGAAAAACATGCCACTTCTCGGTTTGGTCAACAAAAAAGAAGGGTATTGAATCCAACAATTTGCACTTCTCCTTTAGTTCTACATATAAGTTAATTAGCGACAAATATTTGGCCTCAACATTAGCATATTGACACTACTCATTATTTTAATTAGTATATACTTACTATTATTTCGTTAGTATATACATTGTTTAAATAATATAATATGTTTCAATATAATATATAGGACAATAAACTAATGTTACATTATTATGCAAAACCTTTATTTATGATTACTGTTCTTCTTTCTCTAATCATATGCATGGCATGTGGATCAAATGAAGAAATTATTAAAGAAGCTGAACAAAATCCAGGCAAACTGGTTGTATACTCAGGACGATCAGAATCATTAGTGGAACCTATAATCCAACAGTTTAGCGAAGCTACAGGAATTGAAGTTGAAGTTAAATATGGAAAAACCGGTGCTATTGCAGCTACATTGTTAGAAGAGGGTAAAAACTCCCCTGCTGATGTATTTTTCGCACAGGACCCTGGAGGATTAGGAGCAATCGCTAACAACGATCAATTAACTACATTAAGTCCCAAAATATTGGATAAAGTACCTGACTGGGCAAAATCAAACAAAGGTTTATGGGTTGGAATATCCGGGAGAGCTAGAGTCGTAGTCTATTCAACTACAAATGGAATTTCACCAACAGAGCTTCCAGCATCTATCCTTGAATTTACCAATTCTAAATGGAACGGCCGCATCGGCTGGCCTCCAACGAACGGCTCTTTCCAAGCAATGGTAACAGCTATGAGAGTTGAATTTGGGGAAGCAAAAACTAAAGAATGGTTAGAGGGTATTAAATCAAATAACCCAAAGGTATACCCAAAGAACACACCAACGGTTGCTGCAGCCGCTGCTGGAGAAATTGACGTAGGATTCGTCAATCATTACTACCTACATAGATTTATAGCTGAGGAAGGTGAAGGGTTTGGAGCTCGAAATCACCACTTAACTTCAGGAGGCCCTGGCAGCTTAATGATGGTAGCTGGCGCAGGTATTTTATCAACAGCTAAAAATCAAGCCAATGCTGAAAAGTTCATTAATTTCATGCTTTCAAATGTTGCGCAGCAATACTTCACAGATTCCACTTATGAATATCCCGTGATAGAAGGAGTTAAAGCAAATCCATTGTTGACTCCAATCGATAATATCAACAAGCCTAAAATTGATATGGCAGCACTTGAAGATTTAGCTGGGACTCAAAAACTGCTAAGAGATGTAGGACTACTAAATTAGTTAATAGCCTCTACATTTGCGAAATCAAACACCGGAAGTTAGTCTGCTCTAAGTCATGGTGTTTTTTTATACTATATGGACAGCAATGATATTATTAAAATATATCAATAAATAACTAAACTTAGGCTATACTTACTAAGACTTAATTCGAGGATTGAATGCCGCATTTAAACTAAGACTATATTAATAATGATTGAAAAGACAAAATTACTAGTCTCACTTTTTTACACTAGCCTGACTCCAGCTACAGCGTATAACAAAACACCTCCATTTTATTTAATAATACCCACTATTTTTTTAATTTTAATTGTGGGTTTACCAATTCTATATTTATCAATAAGAACAATCGAAGCAACTAATACCGCTTGGGAAATCTTATTCAGCTTTAGGTCGCTACAAACACTTGGAAGATCTATTTTATTGATGGCTACAGTAACGATATTGTCAGGTATTATAGCTCTTCCATTAGCTTGGATCACGGCTCGAGCCAATTTGCCATTGCGCAAAATATGGACAATATTAGCTACACTCCCATTAGTTATACCAAGTTTCATTGGGGCTTATTTATTTGATTCAGCTTTTGGCCCCAAGGGCTTGATTCAAAATCTACTGGAACAACCTTTCGGTATCGATAAACTACCCGATATTCACGGTTTGTTCGGAGCAACCGCAGTTTTAACACTACTCAGCTATCCTTATTTCTTTCTAACTATAAGAGGTTCAATCAACAACATTGATCCGTCAATGGAAGAATCAGCGAGATCATTAGGACACAGCGCATTTAGCACATTTATTAAAATCACACTGCCTCAACTTAAACCAGCTATTATTGCCGGCTCTTTACTAGTATCTCTGTATACTCTTAGCGATTTTGGGGCTGTATCACTCATGAGGTATAACACTTTTACATGGACAATCTATCAACAATATGAATCTGTAATTGATCGCACCGCTAGTGCAACTTTGTCATTAGCGTTGGTATCAACTGCAATTATTATTTTGTTATTAGAGCAAAATATACGTGACAAGCGAAATTATCACCGCATTGGAAGCGGAACCTCTAGAAAAACCGCAATCGTTCAATTGGGAGTATGGAAATATCCTTCACTTTTTATTATTGGCAGCATCATAAGCGTAGCTTTAATCATACCAATTGGCATATTAATCTTTTGGCTTATCCGTGGATTATCTAATGGAGAACCAATGATATTTTCTCTAGGAATAACATTTTCATCTCTAGCACTATCTCTTATTACTGCTATAGTAACTGTATTGTTTTCTATCGCTGTGTCTCTAATTTTAGTTAGATATCCAAGCCGAATTAATACATTCCTGGAAACAATAAGTTTTACGGGGTATGCCCTACCAGGAGTTGTGGTTGCAATATCTTTAGTATATTTTGGTGCTACATATGCTCTACCTTTATACCAAACAAATTTTTTGCTAGTTACTGCCTATATAATTCTATTTTTTCCGGTAGCGTTAGGATCAAGTACATCTTCATTGTTGAAAATAGACCCCAAATTAGAAGAATGTGCTAGAAATTTAAAGCATAACTACTTTAAAGTTCTAATAAAAATAACTATTCCATTGATGAAATCTGGATTGTTAATGGCAGCATCCATGGTATTTTTATTAACTATCAAGGAACTTCCGGCAACATTAATATTGGGACCAATCGGTTTTAAAACATTGGCTACACAAGTATGGGCAGCTTCATCTGAAGCATTTTTTGCACAGGCGGCTGCCCCTGCTTTATGTATAATCCTAATATCAATCGTGCCCCTATCTGTTTTTATCTCTAAAGATACTAGAGTAAATGAATAATGAATCCAATATTAGTCTGTAATAATATATCTAAAAGCTATGGTGCAAAAAATGCTGTCAACAATCTTTCTATTTCTCTATCCGAAGGAGAAATCATTTCAGTTTTAGGTGCCAGCGGATGTGGAAAAACAACATTATTGAGACTGATAGCAGGTTTTGAAAGATTAGACAATGGAGAAATTGAACTTAATGGAATACCTTTATCTACATTGGAAAAACATGCTCCTCCTGAAAAACGAAACATTGGCATGGTTTTTCAGGAATATTCATTATTTCCACATATGAACGTTGCTCAAAATATAACTTTCGGTTTACACGGATACAGTGAATCTGAAAAACAAAGTCGATTGGAAGAAGTTTTAGATTTAATTCAATTAAGCGGCTTTAACAATAGATATCCAAATGAACTATCGGGAGGGCAACAACAACGTATAGCATTAGCAAGATCACTGGCCCCTAAACCAGGGATCATTCTTCTCGATGAACCTTTCAGCAACCTTGATGCACTAACAAGAAAAGAAATGGTTTCAGATATGAACAAGATAATATTAGAAAGTAAAACTGCCTCTATCTTGGTAACGCATGATAGAGAAGAAGCTTTCGCAATTGCAGATACTCTTGCAGTAATGGTAGATTCAAAATTAGTGCAAATTGATAAACCTGATAATATATACGACCGCCCAAAAAATATCGACGTAGCAAGACTGGTCGCCAACTGTTCATTTTTGGAAGGCACAGTAGTAAATAATACGGTAGATACAATTATTGGTTCATTTCCCTATTTGGAACTTCAAGAACATTTTTCTGAAGGGCAAAAAGTTCAAATATTAATACACCCTGAGGATTTTTTGATGACATATGACCCAAATGGACCGTTCAAAGTTATATCTAGAGAATATAGAGGATCGCATACAATAAATGAATTACAATCTGTTCAATACGGATTTATTTTATATTGCAGAGAATCCGTCCAATACCCGTTTCAGATAGGATCTTTGGTAAATTTGGTAAAAACAAACGAAATCCCATTTGTTATTTTCCCTACTTAAATGAATCTAAGTTTGACTCTAAAAATCAGTCATGTTAATCTCAAATTAAAGTAAATCTAGGCGGAATATATGGCCAAAAAATCCACAAAACAAAATAAAGCCGGTATGTCAGTTAGGCTATCTATGGCTATGGAGAATTACCTTCTGTCAATATTTCGCCTACAAGAAGAAGACAACTCAGTTACCATAACACAGCTTGCCGAACACTTAAAAATCTTGCCAGAGGCTGAAGGATTAGGCACTTCCCTCCCATCAGTAGGTGCTATGGTTAAACGAATGGAAAGAGAAGGTTTCCTAAAAATAGATACAAAAACAAAAACAATTGCATTTACCACTGCAGGATTTACCAATGCAGAAACTATAGTAAGAAGACACCGTTTAGCCGAGCGGCTGGTTGTAGACATGTTTGGGGTGGAATTATATAGGGCTCATGCTGAGGCTCATTTGTTGGAGCACGCAATGTCTCCGTATCTAGAAACAAAAATCTTGGCTAAACTGGGAAATCCTTCGATATCTCCTTATGGATACCCGATACCAGGTAGTAATTATGTCATAAATAAAAATGCTCTTACCCTAAGTTCTTGCGAACCTGATTTCAAATTCACCGTGGATAGAATTCCTGTAGATGATCAAAGTTTATTAAAATATCTGGTTGAACATAATGTCATACCTGGCAAATTTGGTGGCGTTAAAGAAATCAACAAATCTGCTGGCACTATATCAATTAACTGTGCTGGGTCAGAATCAGTATTTGGATTAACAGTGGGAAATTTGATTTGGGTAATACCTAATTAAAACTCAATCATCAAGTACTGTTACAACAGCATTGTAAAAAGCTTCTTTTTTCCATTCACCCAACCACCTATACCTAATGTTTCCTTCACTATCTATAATGAACGTAGATGGTAACCCCACTATTGAATAATCTTGTTCTATTTTAGATTCTGCATCGCCATAACCAACCGGGTAATCTATATTTAAATAATTCAGAAATTCAACAATCTCTTCATTATCTGCATCTTTTTCCAGTCCCGAATTAATACCTATAACTACCAATCTTCTATCCTTGAATTCATCACTGATATCCTGTAAAACCGGCATTTCTCTGCGACAAGGCATGCACCAGATCGCCCAAAAATTCACTACCACTGTTGATCCTTTGTAGTCATTTAGGTTTATTTGAGAAACACTCTGTCGATCATCCACCCAATAAAGCGTCAAGTTAAAATTAGATGCTTTATTGGCATCTGAAATACTTAATGGTATAAAGCTACAAGAACTGACAAATCCAACGACAAGCATTAAAACCAATATATTTTTCATCTTAAATCACCTTTCAACTAACGGCTGAGATATTATCCATAAACTCAACGCGGTATAAAAAACCATAAGTATCATCATTGGATATTGACTTTTAGTGGCTAAAGACCTCTTGGAATAAGCTCCAGTCGATTTGACATGAGAAATCAATATTGAAAATACATGCCCCAACACAATAGTTATCACTGATAAATACCAAATCATCTTCGCATTTATAAGTCCGATATTTGTTGTGTAAGCTGCGGTACCGAATATATCCCACCCAAATCCAAATGGATCAGATATTAGGGGTATTATCATTTGGCCTGTAATAACTATATAAGAAAAATAATGTGCTATATGATA
>CAYRIG010000061.1:0-7891 GCA_964424315.1 uncultured Dehalococcoidia bacterium
AGAAAAAGATTTTTAGATTGACACTAGATTGTTTTGAACTTTAGAATAACACTAACTAGAAGAGAATAGGATTCGTACATGCAGGAAATGGTAATTGACAGCATAAGATTTAGCGTCCAAAACTATGGTCAAAGAGTAGTTATATTACGCCAAAAAGACTCTACCCCAGGAATTTATTTGCCGATATGGATAGGGGCATCCGAAGCAGAATCAATTGCAATGAGACTCCAGGAAGTTGACGCACCAAGACCTCTAACACATGACCTATTGACGACTGCGATAGATTCTTTAGGCGCTAAAGTGTTGAGCATAATCGTTTCTGATTTAAAAGATGATACTTTTTTTGCAAAGATTTTGCTTGAATATAGAGATAATACAATTGAATTGGATTCACGACCAAGTGATGCAATAGCAATTGCTGTCCGAAGTAAAGCAAAAATATTCGCTGAAAATTTGGTGGTCGAAAAAGCCGGCGTAACTCTAAATCAAGAAACAGACACGGATAATCAACCAAACAACAATAATGAAAAACTCTCAGCTTTCAAGGATTTTGTTGACACCTTGGACATCGATGATATTGGAAATATCGGCAAATAAATACTTATTGAATTTATATACCACCAATAATTTTAGATTTGATTATTGATAAACTATTAAATTAGTCATAATATATTCCGTGCAAGTTAGGTAATTCTGGAGCATTTTAAAATGCATAAAGTTTCCCGACTCCTGTCTTTGGGATTTGTAGTATCAGTTCCAATACTTGGAGGGATAGCACTAGGAATATTTCTAGATTCTAAACTTGAAGTGAAAAATCCTATATTTACTCTGGGGGGGATTTTGTTGGGACTCATAATTGCTGGTTGGGCTGTTTACTTGATGTTAAAACCCCTGTTATCTGAAAAACATGATTAATATGTTTGGGAAAGTTTAGTTGAACATAAAAATACTTTTAATATCCATATTACTCTTAACTTTGCTTGGGGTATTTGGCGGTAAACTTGGTTCCAGTGTTATACCAGAATCATGGGGGGGTGGTTTTTTCTCTTCACCCATAGGACACATAGCCATAAAAGCCGAACCAGTCCATGCCGAACCCATAAAAGCGTTATCGCTTGGAACAAATTCTTCCAGCAAACTGGTTAAAGCTATAACAAATACATATATAACTAACACCATGATAGCTACTTGGCTTACCATTATTGTCCTTATTGTATTTGCCTGGTTGGTTAATAAAAATAAAAACCCAATCCCTAACAGACTGCAAGGGTTTGCAGAAATAGTGATGGAATTCTTTATAACGTTAATTGGTGGAATAGTCGGCGCAACTCAAGTTAAAAGATTTTTCCCCCTAATCATGACTATATTTTTGTTCATTGTCATTGCGAACTGGATGGGCATTTTGCCTGGATACGGTACTATAGGGTGGATTGAAACACCCGAAATAATAAAAAGCCACCTCAGTCATGGTGATTCTAGTTCAGACGGACATTCTGAGCATGATCATGGACATAATGCAGAATATGATGATGAACCCTTAGCAAAATTTGTTAAATCTGGGCCAGTATATATTCAGCCATTAGGTTCAGTAAAAGAAGAAATATCCCTAACATGTGGGCTTGATCCAACTCATTGTAAAAGTACCAAGGAATTAACTAATTCTAATGTACAAGCAGGGCGATTATCTCCGTACCTACGAAGTGCTAATACGGACGTCAACACAACACTCGCAATAGCTTTAGTTGCAATGGTAATGATTCATTGGTGGGGACTAAGTACGTTAGGACCATTAACACACATTGGCAAATTCATTAATTTTAAGGAAGGACCTACAGGATTTGTCGTGGGACTAATAGAAGCAATTAGTGAGGTAGCACGACTAATTAGTTTCACCTTCCGTTTGTTTGGAAACATATTCGCCGGAGAAGTACTTTTAATTGTAGTTGCGTTCTTAATACCACTAACTGGAATTCTTGTATTTCTATTTTTGGAAGTATTTGTTGGAGTTGTCCAAGCATTCATATTTTCTATATTAACGCTAGTATTTGCTGCAACAGCAACTACTGCGCATAGTGCAGACGAACATTAATAAAAACAAAAAATACAAAACAGGAGTAATCTAATAATGGAAAGTATAATTGGAGACGTAAAAACATTGGCAGCTGCGCTAGCAATAGGATTAGGAGGATTAGGCCCAGGTTTGGGAATTGGAATGCTAGCTGCAAAAGCCATGGAAGCAATTGGCCGTAACCCTGAGGCAAGAGGGCCAATTCAACAAAACATGATTTTAGGATTGGCTTTCGCAGAAGCGATAGCAATATACGCATTTCTAATGGCTTTAATCATTATATTTGTTGCATAAATAACTTGATAAACACAGTAATTTGCTAACCAACATCTCAAATAAAGCAAATTCTTAGGGGCTAAAAATGGATGGAATAACTCAACTGGGGATTAACCTACCGGCTTTGATAACTCAGGTTATTAGCTTTGTAATACTACTACTAGTATTGACTAAGCTTTTGTATAAACCTCTCCTTAAAATTCTTGATGAGCGTTCAGAAAAGGTAAAAAACAGTCTGGAAATGGCTGAAGAGACACGTAAAGAAGCTGAAAAAGCAAGGGCTGAGATGCAAGAAGAAATAAAAGCAGCAAGGGTTGAAGGACAAGAAACAGTTGCGAAAGCAAAAACTATTGCTGAAAAACAGGGGGAAGAAGAGTTGGCCAAAGCCAAAAAGCAAATAGAGTCGGAAAAAATCAAAGCTCAAAGCCAAATTCAACAAGAACGTGATGCTGCAATAGCAGATTTAAAAAATCATTTCAGTGATTTGGTTTTAACCGCAACAGAAAATCTAATGAAACAAAATATAGATACTCAGACGGATAAACAGTTAATCGATAAAATTTTGAACGAAGAAATTTCAAAATTGAGCAATAATTAAATAAAGAAGGCACATGTCAAATTTTTCTTCATCTAAAAGATTTGCACAAGCGATATATGCAATCGCCAAAGAAAACGATAATGTAGATAATTGGATAAAAGATCTTGAATCCATCAATGACACTTTGTCTGATGACAATCTCGTCTCAATCCTTAATTCACCACATAAACCTATTGCATTAAAACGTTCTATTTTGGACAAAATATATGGCAAAGCACTGGGTAAATTACCTATGAATCTTTTGTATTTGCTATCAGCCCGAAATTCCATAGATGGGATAAGCAAAATCAAGTCTGATTTCCAAGATATAGTTGATTCAAATAATGGTATCCAGAAAATGTTTGTTACAACCGCGACATCATTAGATACTAAACAATTGAACGAAATTAAAAATATTTTAGAAAGGATTTCAGGTAAAACCGCGAATATTTCTATAGATGTAGACGAGAACATCGTAGGAGGATTCAAAGCAATAATGGGAGACACATTACTTGATGCATCTTTATCTAATAGCGTAAATCAAATGAGGAAAAGTCTTAAATATTAAATATCATTTTCATAGTATCCAATAAAAGTTGCTTTGGATAAAAATGGAGGAATAAATGGCTATAAAAGCAAATGAAATAGCTTCTGTATTAAAAAGCCAAATTGAAGAGTTTGGTTCTGAAATAACGACAGTTAACATAGGCACAGTAATAGAAGTCGGTGATGGAATTGCTAGAGTACACGGTTTGTCTGGAGTTTCATATAACGAACTCGTGGAATTCGATGGCAACATTGCGGGTATGGCATTGAACCTAGAAGAGGATAGTGTTGGTATTGTTATTCTTGGAGATCCATCCTCCATTAAAGAAGGTACTGAAGTGCGAGGAACTGGGAAAGTGATGGAGGTACCCGTTGGAGAATCTCTACTAGGCAGGGTTGTAGATGGAATAGGGTTACCTATTGATGGTAAAGGTCCAGTCAATACTAATGAATCAAGAGCTGTTGAAATAGTTGCCCCAAACGTCGCTATAAGAAAATCAGTTGATACTCCGTTACAAACAGGTATCAAATCTGTAGATGCTGCAATACCAATAGGAAGAGGTCAAAGAGAGTTAATCATAGGAGATCGTACTACAGGCAAAACTGCTATTTGTATCGACGCAATTATTAACCAAAAAGGCGGAGATGTAATATGTATATACGTAGCTATAGGGCAAAAAGTCGGTAAAGTAGCAACTACAGTAGCCACATTGGAACAATTTGGAGGACTGGAACATACGATAGTCGTGGCTGCAAATGCATCTGATAATGCTGCGATGCAATATTTAGCTCCATATACAGGTATATCCATGGCAGAATATTTCATGGCTCAAGGTAAAGATGTTTTGATAGCATACGATGATCTATCTAAGCATGCTTGGGCATATCGACAGATGTCATTATTGTTAAAACGCCCACCTGGAAGGGAGGCTTATCCAGGAGACGTATTCTACTTACATAGTAGGTTACTTGAAAGGGCCGCAAAACTTGATGATGAACATGGAGGCGGCTCAATTACTGCTTTACCGGTAATTGAAACTCTGGCAGGTGATGTTTCAGCCTATGTACCTACTAATGTTATTTCGATTACAGATGGCCAAATATATTTAGAGCCTGAATTATTTAATGCGGGAACAAGGCCTGCGGTAAATGTAGGTTTATCCGTTTCACGTGTGGGCAGCGCCGCTCAGAGTAAATCAATGAAGGCTGTAGCGGGTCAAATGCGTTTAGATCTAGCACAATATCGAGAACTAGTGACTTTTGCGCAATTTGGGACAGATGACCTAGATGCTGCTACAAAAAGACAATTAGCCAGAGGACAAAGAAGTGTTGAAGTGTTGAAGCAAGCACAAAATGTTCCTCTACCTGTTGGTCAGCAAGTAGCTATAATATATGCTCTCAATGAAGGCTATTTGGACGACATTGATGTTGATAATATTAAAGCATGGGAAGAAGAATTTCATAAATATATTACTTCTAACCACTCAGATTTGTTAGATGATATTTCAAATGCGCTAACTGACGAATCTAAATCACAACTGAATTCTGTGATAGAACAATTTCAAGATAGTGGACTAGTGTAAATATATGGCAAGTGTAAGGCAAATATCAAGACGAATTCGCAGTGTTCAGAATACTGCGAAAATAACTAAAGCAATGGCAATGATAGCTGCTTCAAAATTGCGTCGCAGCCAAGATGCAGCTACGCAAGGGCGATATTATGCTAATAGCATGAAGGAAATGGTCTCGAACGTTATATCACAAACAGGTGATGAAATTGCTAGTCAACCATTAGCACAACAAAGGGAAATCAAAAACACAGGCATTTTATTCATAACTCCCGACAGAGGACTTACAGGAGGCTTGAATTCAAATTTGATGAGGGCTTTAGATAGTTTTATGGTAAACAAGGAAGTCCCGACTAAAATAATTGCAGTTGGTAAAAAAGGAACTGATTATAGCCGAAGGAATAACTTGGAATTACTAGAACACTTTTCTGGGATTGGGGATAGGCCGAAACCTAACGATACAATTGAAATAGCTAATAAGTTAATCGAACAATTTAGCATAGGTAATGTTGATTCTTTTTTTGTTGGTTATTCGCAGTTTGTTAATACAACGTTACAAAAACCAATCATCACACAATTACTTCCCATGCAAACGGACCAACTAAACTCCCCAACTAAAGAATACATATACGAACCGACTTCAGGAGAATTATTATCAAATTTATTACCTCGATATGTACAAACATTGGTGCATCACTCAATACTTGAAGCAAATGCAAGTGAACAATCAGCAAGAATGGTAGCAATGAATCAAGCTACGGATAATGCAAATGAAATGGTAGATAATTTAACTTTATTAATGAATAAAAAGAGACAAGAAATGATAACAAATGAACTACTTGATATTGTCGGCGGAGTTTCTGCATTAGAAGGGTAGTTAATATAACTAGTAAAATAGAGTGTCTAGGAGCAAAGAATGGCAACCGGAAAAATAGTACAAATAATTGGTACAGTTGTAGACGTTGACTTTACTGGGGAAGACATACCCGCAGTGTTTAATGCATTAGAAACTAATATTGGATCTGAAAAATTAGTTTTAGAAGTAGAACAACACATTGGAAATAACTGGGTCAGATGCATAGCATTAGGTCCGACTGAAGGTTTAAGTAGAGGGAGTGAAGTGTCAGATACTGGTAATGCAATATCGGTACCTGTTGGAGACTCCACGTTAGGAAGGTTATTCAACACTCTTGGTGAGCCAATTGATGGACTAGGCGATGTAGAAGCACCGGATGATAAATGGCCTATCCACCGAAAACCACCAAGTTTTGAAGACCAAGCAACTGAGGTATCTGTCTTAGAAACAGGCATAAAAGTACTAGATTTGATAACACCGTTTACTAAAGGTGGAAAAATTGGTGCTTTCGGTGGAGCTGGAGTTGGTAAAACCGTAATCATTCAAGAATTAATAAATAATATAGGGAAAGAACACAAAGGTGTGTCAGTTTTTGCCGGTGTTGGAGAAAGGTCTAGGGAAGGAAATGACTTATGGCATGAAATGCAAGATGCGGGTGTTTTACCACAAACCGTGTTAGTTTTCGGACAAATGAATGAACCACCTGGTATTAGAGCTAGAGTAGCACAAACAGGCCTAACCATGGCTGAATATTTTAAAGAGGAAAGAGGCCAAGATGTACTACTGTTCGTAGATAATATATTTAGGTATATTTTAGCTGGCATGGAAGTTTCTGCTTTGCTAGGACGCATGCCATCAGCTGTTGGATATCAACCTACGTTAGGAACAGAAATGGGGGACCTAGAAGAAAGAATAACTTCTTCTAAAAATGGTTCAATTACATCTGTACAAGCTATTTATGTTCCTGCAGACGACTATACTGACCCTGGAATCGTCACTACTTTTGGACATTTGGATGCGGTAATGACGCTTGATAGAGCATTATCAGCACAGGGCTTGTACCCTGCGGTTGATCCTCTTACTTCCTTCTCAAACATTCTAGAAGCTAGTGTAGTTGGACAAGAACACTATGATGTAGCTATGGGAGTAACACAGGTTCTTCAAAGATATCAAGAACTTCAAGATATTATCGCTATTTTAGGTATAGAAGAACTCTCTGATGAAGATAAAGCTACCGTTTCAAGAGCTAGAAAAATACAAAGGTTTTTGACTCAACCCTTTTCAGTTGCAGAACAATTTACAGGTCAACCAGGTAAATATGTCCCTGTTAAAGATACAGTGCAAGGATTTAAAGAAATATTAGATGGTATCCATGATGATTTACCAGAGCAAGCTTTCTATATGGTAGGAACAATAGATGAAGTACTGACAAAGGCAAAAGATATAAAATCAGAATAATCAGGAGTCTTACATATGCCACTATCATTGAACGTAGAAGTAGTAACAGAAGAGAAAAATATATATTCAGGACCTGCCACAATGGTGGTTGCTCCTGGATCTCTAGGAGAACTTGCAATACTTCCCAATCACTCTAACTTACTAACGACCCTTAGAACTGGAAAGCTTAAGGTATGTAATGACCAAAATGAAAATTCTATTGCCATAGAAGGAGGATTCCTACAAGTTTCTGATAACAAAGTGATTATATTGGCTGACAGCGCAGGAATTCCCAATACAACGGATTAAAACCAAGTACTAGACTATATAGGTACCATAAAATCCGTTACTAAAAATAAAAATCCAACCAACATGTTTATTTAACTAATAAAACTAGTGACATTTAAAATATTATTGTGATACATTATTCTGTTGTGGTGTCCCAATCTAATTGTCATCAACCTCATCTTATCATCGAAATTATACGGTTCCGTATACGTAATATATGGTTTTAAATTTGTTAATAAGAACCGCCTGATTCTCATACCAAAATATTCTTTTTA
>CAYRIG010000062.1:0-7839 GCA_964424315.1 uncultured Dehalococcoidia bacterium
GGGGGAGTAATAATTAACGCTGCAAGTGTGCAAGGAATACAGTCCCAGCCTTTAGTACCAGCATACGCGGCGAGTAAAGGTGGAATATTATCCTTGACCCGACAGATGTCACTTGATTATGCTCCTGAGAATATAAGAGTGTTGGCAGTATGCCCTGGTGCTATTGATACAAAGATGGTTCGAGATATAGCTGAAACAGAGGAAGGAGACACAGATGATGTTGTCAGAAGATATGGTAGTACTCATCCTTTGGGGAGAATTGGTCAACCGGTAGATATAGCAAATGCAGTTCTTTTTCTTGCCAGTGACAAGGCAAGTTTTATGACTGGAGAATATCTATGTATAGACGGTGGATATAATGCTCTAGGAGCATGGGCAAGTGCTGCAGGAGCTTCTATGGTTGAGGATAATTAAAATGGAAAAGAAGGTTGCAATTATTACAGGTGGAGCTGGAGGCATTGGTTCTTCGATATGCAGTAATTTTGTATCCGAAGGTACTAAGGTTGTAATAGCTGATGTTGATTACGGTCGTTCTAAATCTCTTGCAGATGAATTAGGTGATTATGCTATTGGTGTAGAAGTTGATGTAAAAGATGAGGGTTCAGTCAAAGCAGTTGTTGAAAGTGCTGTTAAAGCTTTTGGTAGGGTGGATTATGCAGTACATTCATCAGGAAACAACATAAAGTCTCCAATTCTAGATATGGAAATGGATAAATGGAGAGAAGCACTTGATACTCATCTTACAGGTGCGTTTTTGCTTTGCAAATATGCTGGTAAGCAGATGGTAAAACAGGGTGAAGGTGGAAGTGTGGTTTTTATATCTTCTGTTGCTGCTTGGGCACCTGTTCCAGACCGTGGAGCATATGGACCGGCTAAAGCTGGATTAAATAATTTTGCCGGGTTGCTATCTCTTGAATGGGCTCAATACGATATAAATGTCAATACTGTTTGTCCTGGTATGGCTCTTACTCCTATGACTAAGATGGTTTACAAACGTGATCCGAGTCTAAGGACCCAGCGTCTTAAACGGATGCCTGCTGGTAGAGAAGTTTTACCACAAGAAATTGCAGATTTAGTCCTGTTTTTATGTAGCGATAAAGCTAATCATATAAATGGGGTTTCTATTCCGGTTGATGGAGGTTTCGTTAATTCTGGATTTCTACCAGAAGAAATGGTGAAATTACGAATTGACGAAATTGACCTTTAATTTGTTAAGGTGAAAGGAGAATTGAATTGGCAATATTAAACAATGAAACCGATATATCTGTTTTGGTTGAAGGTCTTGACCATGCCGAAGGAATCGCTTGGGGTTTAGACGGTTATGCATATGCAGGTGGAGAAGCAGGACAGATTTATAGAATAGATATAGAGAATAAAACTTTAGAGCAGATTGCTGATACTGGTGGATTTGTTTTAGGAATAGCATTAGATTCTTTAAACAATATTTATGCCTGTGACATAGGTAATAAGGCTGTGATGAAGATTACTCCTGATGGGACCAGTACGGTGTACTCTACAGGATCTAAAAGTGAACCCTTTACTACTCCAAATTACCCTGCTTTTGATTCAAATGGCAATTTATATGTATGTGATTCTGGAGATTGGAAAGCTGATACCGGACGAATTTATAAGATTAAGCCTGGAGGAGAAGGAGAAGTATGGGACCGTAGGTTAAATACTTTTCCAAATGGACACTGTTTAAATGCTGCCGAAAATTGGCTTTACGTCGCCATGAGTATTAATCCTCCTAGAATTGAAAGAATTAAGATTGAATCAGATGGAAGTGCTGGTTCACACGAAACAGTTTTTGAATTGCCTGGGACAGTCCCTGACGGTTGTGCATTTGATACTGACGGTAACCTGTACGTTTCAATGTATCGACCAGACCGCATTTATCGATATTCTATTTCTGGAGAACTTGATGTTCTGGCTGATGATTTTGAAGGAACAAAAATTGCATGTCCAACCAATATTGCTTTTTGCGGTAACAATAGAGATATTTTGCTTAGTGCAAATTTAGGTCGATGGCATATAACTAGATATGAGGCAGGTGTGACAGGCCAATCATTACAGTATCCGGATTTGGGATAAAACCATGGGTTATGAATTTGTACGAAGTCATGGCTGTAGAATATCCGATGCATGGGCTTATCGTGGAGTTGATGCAGTAGTTTTAGAAAATGAACTGATAAAAGTAGTAGTACTAGTTGGGAAAGGCGCTGATATATATCAATTTATACATAAACCAACTGATACGGATTTTATGTGGCGCAGTCCTTGGGGAGTTAGAAATCCTGCGATGTATGTCCCTACGACAGGCGATGGGGGAAATCTTTGGCTGGATGTTTACGAAGGGGGATGGCAAACTATTTTACCTTCAGGAGGCATTCCTAATTCGTATATGGGAGCAGACCTCGGTCAACATGCAGAAGTAAATACCATGCCTTGGGACTCTCAGATTATAGAGGATTCAGAAGAAAAAGTTTCTGTTAGGTGTTCGGTACGTGCTGTAAGAACACCATTCTTTTTTGAGAAAACCCTTTCAATAAAAAAAGACTCTCCAGTTTTGGAGATAGAAGCTACTCTCACAAACGAAGGGGAGCAGTCGGTTCATACTATGTGGGGTGATCATATAGCCTTTGGGGCTCCTTTTTTGAGCGACAGGTGCGTAATTGATATCTCTGGTGGTAAAACCTTCAATCATTACCCTGAAATTGCACCTCAAAACGATATAAAACTAGAATCTACTGGTGAATGGCCTTGGATTGAAATGAAAGACGGCTCCCAACTTGATCTTAGAAAAGTAAGATCCAAAGATACTAGAGCTTTAACTCTATCTTATGTTACTGATATGACAGATGGATGGTATTCAGTTACAAATCAAGATACTGGTGTTGGATTTGGATTTGTGTTCCCAAAGAATATTTTTAAGTATTTGTGGTACTGGCAATCAGTTGGTGGAGGTTTTGGTTACCCTTGGTATGGACGAACATATAATATCGGATTGGAACCTTTTACAAGTCATGGTCACAGAGGTTTAACAGATGCAGTAGAGAATGGCACAGCTATACAACTACAGGCCGGAGAAAGTATATCTGCTTCTCAGTGTGCTGTAGCATTTTCTGGTGCCAATGGTGTTGAAAGTTTCGATTCCAATGGTATAGTGAAAATGAGAAATTAAACCTAATTAGCCATGAAAATTTGGATTGCGTCAAGTATAATTTTTTATCAGTTAACCTAAATTAGCGTCGGTGTATGTTTGAAATATGGCTGATCTGTCAATTCTAGTTTGTGCTAAATGTAATTCAGAAAATGAACGAGATGCAAGATTTTGTAGTCTATGTGGAACTGAAATTGGAACGATTAGTTCTGTGACAACACCCCGAGCTACATCGATAAGAAGATACGATGTAGACGCAATAAGAGTTATTGCTCTTGGTCTATTGATTGTATATCACATAGTTGTGGCGTTTCAGCCGTGGGGTGCCGATTTAGTGATGTTCATTGAAAATGAACAGTCATTGGAATGGGTGTGGGTTCTAATGATGGTCATTAATATATGGCGTATACCGATTCTGTTTGTCGTTTCAGGAATGGGTGCCAGATTTGCAATGGAACGTAGAGATTGGTCGAATTTACTTTCTGACCGTGCATTACGAATTTTGGTGCCTTTGATATTTGGTATGTTTTTTATAGTTCCTTTTAATTTTATTATTTTCAATTACTATTATAAAAAAGAGAAGTTTTATTTCCCTCATCCTGGCCATTTATGGTTTCTATTGTTTATTTTCTTTTACGTTTTAATATTTTGTGCCTTATTTAATTATTTTAAAAAACATCCTGAAAATATGTTTTACAGGTTTATAAAAAGTGTTATTAATAAACCTTTGGGTCTCATACCTGTATTTGCTTTGCCAATAGTACTTGAAGCAATTTTAATACAGCCTAGGGAGTATCCTGTATTTGCTTTGACGTTACACGGATTGGCTTTAGGGATGATTTGTTTTTTTAGTGGATTTGTGTTGGTATCGTTAAAAGAAGATTTTTGGACTGCAGTAAGAAAAATAAAGCTAATAACGTTGGGCTTAGCTTTTTCTCTATACTTGCTACGATCATATAATGGAATAATCACCGAATCTGACTTCATATCTTCCTCATTAATAGTTAACATATTGACCGGATTTGAATCTGCAAACTGGATGTTGGCAGCTTTCGGATTTGGAGCAGCTTTTCTAAACAAACCTTCTAAATCGTTAGCCTACCTGAGTTCAGCAGTTTATCCTGTTTACATCGTTCATTTACCTGTACAAATGCTTTGTTCCAGCCTTGTTTTTCAGTTGGGAATCCCTGCAGTTTTCAAATTAATCATTGTATTGGTTGGTACATTTGCTTTGAGTTTTGCAATATATGAAATAATCAAACGAATTAAATGGGTCAGGTTTTTGTTCGGAATGAAAATAAAATCAGCTAGATAGCCGTTCGTTAATGAGTAGTAAATGTTTTGTAATCAGTTTACTTTAGCTTCGGAGTCTTTTGTTATTAGCATTAGCATGCATGGCAGTACTATCAAAGAAGAGATTAGTGCGAAAAAAATCATTAGTGCAGTAAGTTGGCCATAAGATGCAAACATAGGCATTGGCGCAAATCCCATGATTATAAACCCTACGATGCTAGATGCCGCAGATGCTAGCAAAGCAACTCCAGTCCCTCTTGACGATCTTTTGATTGCATCCATTCTAGTTGGATTACGTTTTAATTCCTCTCGGAACCTCTCGGTCATATGGATTGAATAGTCTATGCCTACGCCGATCGAAATAGCGCCTATCATTGCCGTAACGAAGTTAAGAGAAAATCCTGCTAAATTCATGAACCCATAAAGCCATGCAACAACTAACCCTATGGGGATTACTGTAACAATTGCATATTTAAAGGATCGCATAAATATTATCAATAGGATAGTTGCCGCCACTATAGCAATCGGCAATGAAGTGTATAAGGTTTTTGTTGAAGCAGAAAGTTGTAATTCTCTGGTAAATGGAGAACCAGTCAATCTCGCTACGGATATTGATGGATGAGTTTCAAGGTCTGCTAGTATTGGGCGAATTACTTTTCCTGCTCTTGTAACTAACGCCTGGTCTCTGGTGCCTGGTATTTGAAAAGAGATTGTTGTCAGGTTTTCTTCCCCATTTTTGTGGTATATCGCTCCTCTTACCTGATCTGGTCTAAGAATAAGATTTCCGTTTTCACCGGGCACACCGTTTTTAAGTGAATAAGTAAAAGCTGCATCCATTTGGAGTTTCGTGTCAGGTATGCCGTCTTTGTTATTGTCTTCGATACTAATACCGCTATCAGTTTTTATAGCAGTTAATGCTGCTGGACTATCCATTATAATATTTGACGTATTAACAACATCTAGCCCTATTGTTATTTCTCCACTTGATCTTTCAGCTATGTTATCTACACCCCTTAAGGATTCGATGAATTCGGATACCGCTGAAACAGCGTTAGGATCCATTAAGTCACCTTTAATATATGCTATGCCGGGTTCGCCTCCTTTTTCTCCAACGTGTTCATCTACTTTATCTAGTCCTATGACCATATCTGATTTAGGGTCGAAAAAATCTTTGACATCGAAAGTGGGTTCAAGGTTGAATGCGAAAAATATTGATATTGCTGTTATTACACCTGTAACAGCAAGAACTAAGGGTTTATATGAAGTCGTGACCGTAACTGTTTTTTCTACACATGAGACAAGTAATGAATTACTATGAATAGGCTGGTGGTTACTGTTTGTTGGGGTTGCAGTAGGTTTATTTTTGGCTTTAATTAAGATTAAATACGCGATTGGGATGCCAATAAATATCAATCCGGCGATAAATAGGGCGATTATTCCATATAATTTACTTACAGCCACCATTATGATTACAGCACCGCCACATGCACTTGCTACACTAATTGACCCAAGTATACGGATTAAAGTGGAGACTTTGCCTTTAAACTCCTTTGTCGAATCTCGCATTAATTCATCTATTCGCATTGTAGCTATAGGTGCTACCACTCCAAGAATTATAAAGGAGGATAAAACGGCGATAGCCGCGGCGCTCCCAAAGTGAATCACAGCTTCTATATTTGATGATAGGTTTGATAGGAAGGCTATGCTGTCACTTGCCATTGCTAAAAGGAGTGCTCCCAGTACCCCTGACAGACCGATTTTCAGTCCGTTTCTTGGAGAGTGACCTTCCTCTATTTCTTCCTTATATCGACGTACAGAGTGTACTACGAAGTCAACGCCCAGTGAAATCATACTGATCGGTACAACTAGGTCAATAACTAATCCACTTTTAAGTCCAATAAGTGCTGCTATACCTTTTAGCCAAATAATCAGCACACCTAATCCGATACCTGATATAGCAGTAGCCCAGTATGATTTTAAGCTTAAGCCTACTATTAGGACCGCACCTATGATAGTGAACGTTATAAATGCACCAGAAGTCTGACCCTCTTCTTCAGATTCCAAATTGGCGTCGATAGCAACTCCCCAGGCATCATAGTAAATGGAATTTCCTCTCATTATCGAACTTATCTTTCTATTAAGGTGCTCTTTGTTGATTACATCTGGCCCTCCTCCAAGCCCTATTTCTAATCCACCTCCACCCAGTTTGCCATTATCTGCAAGGGCTGAAAAATCCATTGCAGGTGATGTCCACCAATTGATTTCCTGTCCTAAAACGGTTCTTTTTTCGTATTTTGCGTGTTTTGATAGAAAGTCAATTACATTGGATGTGTTTTCATTGGAAAGTAATTGATGAATAGCAAACTTTATCTGTTCTTCAGATGCTGTTTCTAAAGTAGTATTCATAGCCGATAAAGTTGCTTCAATTGGTTCCAATAAAGAGGCTATGCCCGTAATTTCCATTTCGATATTGGGATTAAAATATTTAAATAAATAGGATTGTTTTTCTAAAGTTCCTACAGACAATTCTCCTTTTGCGTCCATTGACAGGAGGGTGTCCCTATTTTCTTTAAATTCAATTAGTACATCACGTGTTAGAACATCTCCATTTTTAGCTTCTAACATAAAATAAGCAAAGTGAAGAGGTGTTGGGAATTTGCTGTCAATATCTTTTTGTAGATCGTATACTTCTCCAGGAGGATTTGGTGAGGCTTGCTGGGAAGGAGACATTTTGAATAAAGGGTATAGTAGCAGCGCTGTAGCGATTAATGATAATAATATCACTGGTATAGATTTATCTGCTAAAATTGATACTGTTTTTACTCTCCAGCTTACTGGAGGTTTCATACCATTAGTCAAATTTGATTTGTCCCTGAATTTAAGGCTTTAGATTAATATAATTATATACATTATATATGATGTATATAAGCATTTATGAATTGATTTTGGACTTTAATTGTCTCTTAATATGTATACGGTAATTGGCAGATTACAAAGTTAAAGCCCACCTGCTATATTTCTATATTGGGTGGGCTTTATTAGCGGATTTAATGATTGTTTCAGGATGCTGGTGTTATTTAACACCTCTTGTTTTTAATCCTTCAGTCCATGCTTTGTATCTCTCTTCTGCTTGTTCTTGAGTGATTTGACCACTGTCTACAGCAGCTTGAATCCTTTCTTTTATGTCAGCTTCGCCAGGTGGTTTTATTTCTCCGATTCTTTGGCTGAGATTTTTATACATTTCCATAGCTTCTTTTTCTGTAATACTTCCAGAATCTACAGCTTGTTTAAGCCTTTTTTCTATTTCTCTAGCATTGGGAGGTAGGGGAGGTCTTTGCCCTGGGGTTTTTAATACTTTTAGTCTTTCATCGGCCTGTTCTTGTGTT
>CAYRIG010000063.1:0-7108 GCA_964424315.1 uncultured Dehalococcoidia bacterium
CGCGGCAGTTATATTAGAACCTACTGGTGGACATTGGGGACAATATCCTATTCAAAACCCATATTTCTTATCTAATGTAAGAGAGTTAACCAAAAAGCATAATGTTGTAATGATAATGGATGAAGTCATATGTGGGTTTAGAATATCTAAAGGTGGAGCACAGGCTAAATTTTCAGTTATTCCTGATTTGACAACTATGGCCAAAATAGTTGCTGGAGGGATGCCTGGTGGTGCTGTGGCTGGAAAAGCAGAGATTATGGATCAATTATCCTTTGGTCTTGGTTCCAACAGAGTTGACCACCATGGGACTTTTAATGCAAATCCTGCTACTGCTGCTGCTGGAATAGCTACCTTAAAGATAATAGACAGAGATCCTATAAATAGTCATGCTGATGCTATGTCTATAAGATTGAAAGCCGGATTAAATGAACAGTTATCAAAGTATGAAGTTAAAGGACATGCTCATGGAGTATCTTCTATCGTTCATATTTTGCTAGACGTTGAGTGTTCATGTGATGGTTATATGTGCACCCTAGATCATTCTGAAATTGCTCGAGCATGCAAGACATATAGTGGAGCTGTCAAAATGGCTATGCTGAATGAAGGTGTAGATATGATGGGTGGAATAGGATTTATGGTGTCAGGGGTTCATGATGAAAATACAATCGATAGTACTGCTGAAGCTTTTGGAAATGCGCTCAAAGCCATGAGGGGAGATGGGATAATAAGGTAATTTTTTCCTATTATCAAACTAAATAGTTGATAAGAATACCTTCAGCTCTTTTATGAAATCAACTGGATTATCTCCGACGACCAAATGACTTGCATTTTTAATAGATACTAGTTTAGATCCTTTAATAATCGACTGCATTTTAATTGCGGTCGATTTTGTCAATATATTGCTATTGGCAGCATGCATAATCAGTGTAGGACAATTGATTTTATTGGCCGATTCCCATAATTGATTTTGGAGCTTTATTTCACTATCTCTACTTGAGATTCTGTTTTTGATTTCAGGGTCATACTTCCAAACCCATTTCCCGTCATCCAACTGTTTTATACTGTTCATCACACTGGCCCTGATACTTTCTATAGGTCTGGTAGAGTTGTATTGCATGGTTTTTTTCACTAATTCATCAACCGAGTTGAAATTAGATTGTTGCTCAAGGAAATTTCTAACACTTTCAGTGCCTTTTGGATTACTTTCTGGTCCTGAATCTACGACAACCAGTGCAGATAACCTATTGCTGTTTTTCTCAGCATAATTTAAGGCTGTTTTTCCGCCCATTGAGAATCCGACCAATATAAATTTATTAAGGTTGAGTTTATCGATTATCTTTATCGTGTCATCCAATAAAGTATCATGAGAATAATCTTGATTTGTGCTCCAGCCTGAGTCTCCATGACCTCTTTGATCGATTGTTATTGATCTATAGTTATCAGATAAGGCTAATGCAACTAAGTCCCAGGTGCGACAAGTTTGGGCCAATCCATGAAGAAAGAGTATTGGGGGGTTGTCTGATTTACCCCAATCCAAATAATGGAAGTTTATTTGATTCGCACATATTTCCCTGTTTTGTACAGATACGTTGGCAGGTATATCAATACCTAAACTTTCTCCATAGTTCGATAATATTCGAATCTGCGTTTGTTTCATAACTAAATGGCTACAACGAAGGTTGTTTGATCCAGTCAGTTGCATTCTCAAAAGAGAGGGCAACATTTAATAACCTTTGTTCTTTAAAGTATGGTGCAACTAATTGAAAACCGATTGGTAGTCCTGAGTTTGAAAATCCACAGGGCAGAGAAATTGCAGGATGGCCAGATAAATTAAACGGCCTAGTAAGTCGAGATAACAAAGGTAATGGGTCTTCCTTTTTACCTTGGATTAAAATCTCTGTTTCATCTAGCCTTGGGGATAATACAGGTATGGTTGGAGTTAACAATAAATCGACTTTTTCGAACGTTGTATTTAATCCTTTAACGAAAGCAGATCTAGCTCTCTGAGCTCTAATGTAATCTACTGCACTCACAAAATTACCAAGTTCGATTCTCCATCTGCTGCCGGGATCAAGTTCACTGGCATGGTTCTCCAAATCCTTAGAGTGTATTTCTGAGGCTTCTGCGTTAATGATTATAGTGGATATGTCTAACGACTTTTCAATCAATTCTAGTTTAACTTCAAAAATTTCAGCTCCAAGAGATTTCAGTACATTCGCAGCTTCAATTACAGCCTTTTTCACTTCTTCGTCAACAATGTCGAAAAAGAATGAATCAGGAATTCCGATTGTAATATTATCAACTGAAGCTTTAAGTTCTTTGTAATAATCAACTGGAGTGAATTTTGCCGAATTATAATCTGAAGGATCATGCTTGGCAATTGATTTCAACATTATTGCACAATCAGTTACGTTTTGTGTCATTGGGCCTGGAGTATCTTGTGACCAACTCATAGCAAATGAAGCAGACCTACTAATCATCCCGAAAGTTGGTTTTATTCCAACTATCCCGCAAAGAGCAGAAGGTATACGTACCGAACCACCCGTATCACTTCCAATAGCACCTTTAGACTGTCTAGAGGCGACAGATGAACCAGATCCCCCACTTGATCCTCCTGTCATCTTTGAATTATCCCAAGGATTTCTTGAAGGTCCGTAATGGGGATTTAAACTGGTAGCACCCATGCCAAATTCGTGCATCTGGGTTTTGCCTATCGTAATAGCTCCATCAGTTTTAAGTTGTTCTACCATATGAGAAGTTTCTTTAGAGTAATCACTTCCATGAATTTTGCTTCCTGCAGTAGTTTTAGTCTCTGCCTCATGAAAAAGATCTTTGATTCCTAGTGGCATACCATGAAGTGGACCTTTGTAATTACCTGAAGAAATTTCTTTTTCAGCAATTTTGGCTTCTGCCATGCTTTTTTCAGATAAAACAGAAATAAACGAATTTAATTGTTTTTCGGTATTCTCAATTCTCTCAAGATGAGATTTAATCAAGTCAACTGGAGATATTTGTTTTGATTGAATTAAATTAGCAGCCTCAGTGATAGTGAGCTTCCACAAATCTGAATTTTGCGTCATTCTTGGTCTGCCATGAATCTAGTAATGGGTTCTACATCTTCTAAGTCCAAATCATCCAGAGAATGTATTTTAGATTGTAATTCATTAACATGTGGTAATAATTCTTGTATTCGGTCTTCAGTTAATTTGATTCCTGCCAGTTCAGCTAGAATCCGCAGTTTTTCAGAGGTGATTTTTTCGTTTTGCATTTTATCCTACATTTCCTAATTGTTTTTAACAGTTAATAAGTAAATCTTCTTTGTGAGTTTACCAAATTGATTTTTCAAACTAAAGATTATCTCGATATGGGGTTTCGTCCTACAGGTTATAATATAGGTGCCAACTTTGATAAAAACAATAGAACATTTACATAGAGACATAATACCCAACAAACAGAAGTACTGATGGATAATTATATAAAACAACTTACTAATATAATCTCTAATGGTTCTATGGAGAATACTTACAAGATGGCTTGGATTAGATCTATAGTGGAGACCTGTGATAAAGAACCGAAAGAAGTCATTCATTTTGATGAGTTATCCCCTCTGATTTTTAAGTATTATTGGAACCAGAGTATCTTTTTTAAACTCCGTCAAGGTCCCAATTTAAATAAGAAACCAGAAATTCAACAATTGGTCGAGGAAAAAATTTTCCAATATCAGAGGGTTTATGGAACCCAGCCAAAGACATTTATAAAAGTAAAAGATAGTATAGAAATACCTGTTGAACGAATAGGTGATGTTTTGAAAAAAGATGTTTCATGGAGGTTCTTACGTGTTGGTACTGAAGAATTCAATATTTATAACTGTGACTCAGAAAAGAAAATTATAAGAATTTCACGTCCAGACTTAATTAAACAGTATTCAGATATTCTCTACCAACTCATAAACTATCGGTGGTCACAAAAACTTGAAGACACAGATGGTTCCCCGAGGATTTCAAAAAAAATTAGGGGTGTTGATAGAGAACAGACTCCCCGAAGAAAAAACTTAAAACCTTTCCATAAGTTTCTTCGTCTTGAAAATCCATCTAGAGAGTGTTTTATAACGGGACATAAGATTCCTGAAGACAAACTATCAGTAGATCATATAATACCTTGGTCATATATTTATTCGGATGACTTGTGGAATTTAGTTTATGTGGATTCAAGTTTAAACAGTTCAAAAAATAACCGGTTACCTGACGAATGTACTATTGCCAAGTTAGAAAAAAGAAACGCAGAACTTTCAAAAATCTTAAGACGTACCGGTGAAAAAAGTAAACACTTGGATGAATTAGATATCGCTATAAACAAGGATTATGTAAGACATCACTGGACTGGTTTTAAAGGTTAGTATAAATAATAAGTAAAATCTATTCCACCGTAACAGACTTCGCTAAATTCCTGGGCTGGTCCACATCACACCCCCGTGTTACGGCAATATGATAAGAAAGCAATTGTAATGGTAATGAGGTCAATATTGGACTCAGTTCATGTGATGATGTTGGCAAATATATGCAGTGATCAGAAATATTAGATATAGTATCGTTTCCTTCAGTGACAACTGACAAGATAGGTGCACCTCTGGCTTTACATTCGTTTATATTACTTTCCATTTTTTCATATAAATCGCTACTTGGTGCTATAGCTACTACAGGCATGTTTTCGTCTATTAATGATATTGGTCCGTGTTTCATTTCACCTGCAGGATATCCTTCTGCGTGGATGTAACTGATTTCTTTTAGTTTCAATGCGCCTTCCATGGCTATTGGATGGTTGATACCACGTCCCAAGAATAGGAAATTATGATGATGACTTAGTTTTTTTGCTAATTCATCATATTGATTTGAGTCATAAAGTATTTGTCCTATCATGTCAGGTAATTTCGATAATTCAGATATTTTATTTTGTATTTCTTTAGTAGTTAACCTGTTTAACTTAACTCCCAGTTCTATTGCCAATAGATAAAGTAAAACAAGAGAACAAGTAAAGGTTTTACTTGCTGCTACTGCTATTTCTGGTCCAGCTTTTATTTGCATAGAATAGTCAGCTATTCGGGTGCTCTGAGTGTTTTCATAATTACACAATGTTATTTGTTGAGCGCCTTTATTACGTGCTAATTCCATTGCGGCTAAAGTGTCAGCTGTTTCACCAGACTGGCAAATAGATATTATGAGTGTTTTATCATCTACTAAAGGATCTCTGTACCTGAATTCAGAAGAATTGTCTATTTCAGTAGTGATTTTTGCAAATGACTCTATCCAGTGTCTTGCGACCATCGCGGCATGCAAGCTTGTACCCATACCAATAAGAACTATGCGGTTGATTTTACTTGGATTTAAGTCTGATAATTCAGGCAGGTCAATTGTCAGGTCGTTAAAAGAAACTCTTCCGCTCAATGTTTGCATTATTGATTCGGGTTGTTGGTGTATTTCTTTAAGCATATAGTGTCGATATCTGCCCTTACCGGAATCAATTTGGTTTCTGGGAGTTATAACAAATTTTTTGGATATAGACTTGCCATCTATAGAATAAAATGAAGCACTTACAGGATTGATTGATGCGATTTCACCAGGCTCAATGTACGCCACATTGTTCGTATATGGAGTTATGGCTGGTAGGTCACTCGCGATTAACATTTCGTCATTAGCGTTTCCGATAACAAGGCCTCCAGCATACCCTAATCTAAATGCGATTATCGTATCAGGATTGTTTTGGTGTACAGCCAGTATCGCATTAGCTCCATGTAGAGCTTTTGCAGTTTTGCGGACGGATTCTAAAAAGTCGTTGCCGTCTTTCAAATATTGTTCTATTAAGTGAGGTATACATTCAGTATCAGTATCGGATTCAAATGTATGGCCTTTCTTTTCGAGATCAGTTTTCAATTCCTTGAAATTTTCTACTATACCGTTATGGACAATGCTTATTTCATCAGAACAATCTTGATGGGGGTGAGCATTTCCTTGAGTAGGGGGGCCATGGGTAGCCCAACGGGTGTGTCCGATACCAGTAGTACCTTCTAAGGGAGTTTGCGAGATTAAGTCGGCTAACTCAGAAATTTTACCAGCAGATTTTAATATTTTGGGATTCGATCCATTGTTATAGATTGCTAGTCCTGAACTGTCATACCCTCTATATTCAAGACGGCTTAGTCCGGATAAAATTATATCTTTTGCAGGTTTGTTTCCTGTATAACCTATAATTCCACACATAATCTATATATTTTACCATCCTGACCTAATGGAGTGTTGAGTGAATCGGATTAATAGTTCTGAAGGTGGTTTCTAACTGTATATACCCCTATATTCGGACGGTACCAATTCTGCGATTTCTTTCATAACTATATCGAGTAGTGCTTCTGAATCATTATTTTTTATTAATTCAGGATAATCATTGGGGTCAATTGCTGTACCTATATTGACCGTTAATTTACCTGTTGGGTTAAGGACTCTTAACCATGTCCCTAAATTTTCAGTGCCTGTTATACCTACTGGTATTATCTTGGCATTTGTAGCCATCGCTAATTTTGCTGCTCCTTTTTTGGGGTGACTCATTGATTTTGGATTACGGGTCCCCTCAGGGAAAATTACTATCACTTTACCTTGTTTTAATAACTGCGTTGCCCATCTATAAGCCTTTAAATCTATGGAATTACGACTTACTGGATGAGCTCCGTATGCTTTTAGAAGGTAATTAACTATACCTCCAGTAAATACTGAACCTTTAGCCAAAAAATTAACGTTTCGGGGAATACTTGCTGAGAGTAATGGAGGGTCAAAATTACTTTGATGATTTGCCGCGATTATCAAAGGACCTGTTTTAGGTACATTACCAAGCCCTATAACTCTCCACGTTGAAAAAGAACGAAGGGTGATTCGCTGTAAAAATGTGCATATGTTATATATTATCGACATTTTATTGATTTAAGAATTATGGATACGGTTTGGTCTATGTTCAAATCATCGGTGTTTATCAAAATTGCATCTGAGGCTTTTTTTAATGGTGCGTGTGCCCTGGTTGAATCAAGGGTGTCTCTATGTTTAATATCTTCTAATACTTGGTCGAG
>CAYRIG010000063.1:7118-7766 GCA_964424315.1 uncultured Dehalococcoidia bacterium
CGAGTTACATCAGATGACGTATTTAATTCAGCAAAACGTCTTTGAGCCCTAATAAAAGCTGAAGCTTCTAGATAAAATTTATTAGAAGCGTTTTTTAGTACGTTGGTACCTATATCACGACCTACCATGATAATCGAATTATGTTTTGATAATTCTCTTTGGTTGGCTACTAAAATTTTACGTATTTCAGGAATTTTTGATATCGTTGATACTAACCTGTTCACTTCTGGATTTCTTAATGATGAAGTTACATCGTATCCATTGATTTTTATGCTTTTTGCTAAATTACTGGAGTCTTCAAATTCCACGAGTATAGTTTTAGCTACTTTGCATAATTCAATTTCATCACTGAAGTCTATTCCTTCTTTTATAGCAGCGACGCTTAGTGCTCTATACATAATACCTGTGTCCAGAAATCTGATTTTTAAAATCTTCGAAACTTCTTTACCTACAGCAGTTTTGCCAGAGGCGACAGGTCCATCTATAGCGATTGTTAAATGGGTATTTGACATTTTTTATTTTAATCTTGAAATTTATCAGCGGTGTCAATAGAGTCCCAATTCAGATGCTTTCGAGTGGGATTCAAATCTCTATAATTCCATTTGTTATTGGAATTAACGAAGAATATTCCAAATTTTAAATCATCTG
>CAYRIG010000064.1:0-7762 GCA_964424315.1 uncultured Dehalococcoidia bacterium
TTTATGTCAGTTATTGCATCTTCTTTAACCAATAGGTAAACCTTAATATTGTCTCCGCAAAATGGATTGAATCCTTCTGCATTGTGAGTTGCATCGGAAAGTTCGCCGAAATTTTGAGGGTTTTGATTATGCTCAATGATTATATCTTGATAAAGTTCATCTAAATAAGATTGATTTTCATAATCGGTCATTTTGAATTCTATTATTCCTCCATGTCCTATTTTAATTAGGCAGCCAATTGCCATGTAGATATTTTTTGAAAGATTGCAACTCAATATCATCAATTATTTGATTGGCAAAACCATTAATAAGGAGTTTTCTAGCCATATCAATTCCTATACCCCTGGATTGCATATAAAATAGTGCCTCCGAAGCTATTGAGCCGGCAGTTGCTCCGTGAGCACATTCAACGTCATCAGCATAAATCTCAAGCATGGGTTTAGTATTGATTCTAGCGCCCTTTGAAAGTAGCAGGTTTTTGTCCGTTTGTTTTGCAACTGTTTTTTGTGCGTTTTCTCTTACTAAAACACCACCGCTAAAAACAGCTTTTGATTTGTCATCTAATATCCCTTTATAAAATATTTCGCTTTTAGCCTTTGGGACGGCATGATCTATCATGATGTGGTTGTCTATATGTTCAGATCCGGCGGTGAAATACAAACCTTTTAGAGAACATTCACTATGTTCTCCAGCGAGATTTATTTTTAATTCATTCCTCAAAATTGATGCGCCTTTTGCTATTGATATTGAATTAAATGTACTATTATTTTTTTGTAACACGTGAGTTGAGTTTATTTGATATGCTTCAGGGTTTTGGTTGATGAGTTGGTAATATGTCACATGAGAATTTTCGTTTAAGATGATTTCAGTTACGCTATTAGCTAAGTGGGTTTTATCGGTAAGGCTAATGTGACATTCTAAGATGATGGACTCACTATTAGGTGCTGCTAAAATGAGAGTTCTCGGATGTGAAGCAGTTGGGGGACATGGGTTTGTGGAAACATGCACTATTTGAGTTGTTTTGGGTGATATACCATTTGGATTTTGAATAAATACTCCGTCATTAAGAAACGCAGAGTTGATTTCGGTAAAAATATCAGACGTACCTCCATAAGATTCGCCCAAATTATTTTTAACCAAGATTGTCGATGATACTGTTTTAAACGTTATTCTGTCAGTGCTATTATCAAATAAACTTGATAGGTTTGAACTATAATTGCCGTCAACAAATACTAATCTTTCCCAATTATCGTCAATTGGCAAATGTTTTTTTAGCTCTTCCAATGTAATTGTTTGATTGACAATTGATTTTGAATAATTGTAAAAATTAGTGTTTGCTATTGGGTTTAGATTGGTATGTTTCCAGTTTTCATTACCTTTACTACTAGTAGGTATGGTTAACTTTTTAAGGTTTGAAAGGTGCTTGTTTTTATAATCATTTATAAATGATGGTATAGGCTCATTAGCAAGCTTGTCTTCATCTTGTGTTGGGGAGATGAAATTGGTGATACCTTTTTGGTGTTGCTTTAAATTTGTCATTAGAGTGTTATTTAATTGGTTTTTATTGGCTGTTTTAACCAGTCATATCCTTTTTGTTCCAATTGTTCTGCCAATTGGTGATCTCCAGACTTGACTATCTTTCCATCCATAAGAACGTGTACATAATCAGGGGTTATATAAGTCAGTATTCTCTGATAGTGAGTCACCAACATTATTGATAATTCTGGATTTTGTAATATTTTCACACTTTCAGCGATGGTTTTTAAAGCGTCTATATCTAGTCCTGAATCAGTTTCGTCTAGGAGAGCTAATTGAGGTTGTAAAACTGCAAGCTGTAATATTTCATTTCGTTTTTTTTCGCCACCAGAAAATCCATCATTTACAAATCGTTTTGAAAGTTCTGTTTTCATCCCAACCAGTTTGATTTTTTCTTGGTACAGTTTATTAAATTCTCTTATCGGCATTTCTGCCTGCCCTGAATGAACTCTTTTAGCATCTAAAGCGGTTTTCAAAAATTGCCTGTTTTTAACTCCGGGTATTTCCACCGGATATTGAAATGCAAGAAAAACACCTTCTTTTGACCTTTCGTCAGGTGGCATTTCCACAATGTTATTACCTTTATATATTATTTCACCTTTATCTACCAAATAGTTAGGGTTGCCAGCTATAACATTTGCCAAAGTACTTTTGCCGCTCCCGTTTGGACCCATTACTGCGTGGGTTTCGCCAGCGTTAATGGATAACGAAATTCCATTTAATATTTTGGTTTCTCCTATAGAAACATGGAGATCCTTAATTTGTAGCATGTTATTATTCCACCTTGTTAAAAGCTAATTGATCTTTATTTGGACTAATTTATCCAACAGCACCTTCCAAACTGACTCTTAGAAGTTGTTGTGCTTCCATCGCAAATTCAAACGGTAATTCTTGGAATATTCCCCTACAGAAACCGTTTATAATCATATAATGTGCTTCTTCTTCAGAAATCCCTCTTTGCATACAATAAAACAGTTTGTCATCGCTAACTTTTGATGTTGATGCTTCGTGTTCCATATTAGCTGTGGGGTTTCTGACTTCTATATAGGGAACAGTATGGGCTCCACATGAGTCTCCTATAAGCAAGGAATCGCATTGAGTGTAATTCGTTGCGTTGTCAGCCGAAGGCATTATTTGTACTAATCCTCTATATGTATTTTGACCTTTGCCAGCAGAAATACCCTTTGCCACTATTGTACTTTTTGTGTTTTTACCAATATGTATCATCTTGGTTCCAGTGTCAGCCTGCTGGTGATTGTTAGCTAGAGCAACTGAATAAAACTCTCCAGTGGAGTTTTCTCCCTCAAGCATTACACTAGGATATTTCCAAGTAATTGCTGAACCAGTTTCAACTTGTGTCCAGGATATTTTAGAATTTTTCCCAATGCATCTACCCCTTTTAGTGACAAAGTTATATACTCCTCCATTGCCGTCTTTATCTCCTGGATACCAATTTTGCAGAGTGGAATATTTAATTTCGGCATTTTCCAGCGCAACAAGTTCTACAACAGCTGCGTGTAGTTGGTGTGTTTTTCTCATTGGGGCTGTACATCCTTCGAGATAACTTACATGTGAATCTTTATCTGCCACGATCAATGTTCTTTCAAATTGGCCAGTTTCTTCGGAGTTGATTCTGAAATATGTCATTAATTCGATAGGACACTTTACTCCTGGTGGCACATAGACAAAAGAACCATCACTAAAAACAGCTGAATTAAGAGTTGCGTAGAAATTGTCACTATATGGAACGACTGAACCAAGATATTTTTGAATTAAATCAGGGTGTGTTTTCACCGCTTCACTTACGGAGCAGAAAATCACTCCAGCATCTTCGAGTTTTTGTTGGTAAGTTGTTGCTACTGAAACACTGTCAAAAATCGCGTCAACAGCTACTCCAGTAAGTTTTTTTTGTTCTTCTAATGGGATACCGAGTTTTTCAAACGTTGATAAAAGTTCAGGGTCTACTTCATCTAAACTTTTTGGTTTTTCAGTTTGTGTTGTTGGAGCAGCGTAATAATGTATATCTTGATAGTCAATGTTTTTAAAATTTACTTTGGCCCAATTTGGTTCGCTATCTGAGTATTTCAGCCATTGTTTGTAAGCGTTCAATCGCCATTCTAGTAAAAAGTCAGGTTCTTCTTTTTTTTTGGATATCATCCTGATTACATCTTCATTTAAACCTTTAGGGGCTATGTCAGATTCGATTTCAGTAGTAAATCCATATTTGTATTCAGAAGAAATTTCTTGGTTTTTAGAATTTCGTGACAGAACTTTGTTTGAAGGCATAAGCATATCCATATTTTGTTATTATCTGAAACTGAAAATCGAACAGAATTTCAGAAGATATTTTAATTATAGACCAATATGGTCAACAAATAAAATGATTTAATATAATTTAGCCGCTCAGGTTCAACTTATGATTGAAAAAATTAACCAATTTAAAATTCACTATCGGTTCAATAGTCTGTAAATCAGGTCTTTAGTTTTAATTGAATTAACTCCGACTGCTAATCTGGTATTTCCTTTACTGGAAAGCAATGTTGTTTGGCCACGCAATTTTGATGGTGAACAATCTGCTTTTACAGATACTGTTTTAAAATCGAAAAGGGTAGGGGCTAAATAAGCAGCTATTGCAACTGGATCATGAAAATGAAATTGTGCCCGGTTACCATGGGTACGGTTATTAAACCAGTTTGCTATTAACTCATTTGCTAGTGTAGGTATTTCTCTGTCAAGTTTTAACCAAGGTGTTTCAGATTTAGACACATATACTTTTCCCGTTATATTTAAAGGGATTAAAGTAGTTTGTATTTCGGATCTGAATATGTATTCAGCGGCAACTGGGTCGTTATAGATATTGAATTCGGCGAAGGGAGTTATGTTTCCGGCTGAATTAACTGAGCCTCCCATAACGGTTATACTGTTTACGGATTTTCGAAATTGAGGGTGGTTTTTTAATGCTGAAGCAACATTTGTCAGTGGACCTAGTGCGAGGATATCAATTTTGTTGCAATCATCGCCTATTTTAGAGAAGATTTCATTTGCTGGGAGTGTTGGTTTTTTCAAATAGTATTTGCTTAAGTCTATTCCTAAACCATTTTCGCCATGGAATTCGTATGCATAATTGAATTTACCTTCAATTGGTTGAGGAGCACCAACTCCTATAGGAATATTATCGATTTTCAAACGCGAAGTTGATTGAGCTTTGTAAAAATTTAATAATGAAAGAGTGTTTTTAGTTGTATCTTCTATTGTTGCGTTTCCGCCTACAGTAGTTATAGCAGATAAAATATTGTTTGAATAATTTAAATGATTTAACATCATTAATATGGCCAAACAATCGTCTATTCCTGGGTCGCAATCAATCAATATATTTACCATTTTAATGGTGGGTAAATGATCCTTTTTATATAATTGGTAGGTGGCATTTTATTAGTAGATAGATTTTATTCATAAATGCCAGCTTTGTTCTTTGTTTTAGAAGTAAACTAGGCTTTTTATCCATCTGTTTCAATAATCTGATATACACTTCAGCTATTAGTTCTAAACACCTTTGAGAATCTTTGTCGACTAAGTGTTTAAGTGGCTTACTTTTAGAGAAATATTTTTCAGCTCGCGCAATTTGAGTTTTGATAAGCTTATCAAAGTTTTCATTTATATTTCCGTTTTTCAAATCATCGTATGTGTACCCTGAGTTATCCAAATCTTCTTTTGGTAAATATACCCGATTCAGTTCAAAATCCTCCTTAATATCTCTAATGATATTCGTTAACTGCATTGCTATACCTAAATCTTTAGCTAATTCTTTACATATATCATCTTTGTACCCAAAAATATTTAAGCACATTAATCCAACGGTAGATGCTACTCGATAACAGTATAGTTTTAATTCGGCGAAGCTGTTGAATCTTACATAATCAATGTCGCTTTCCATTCCAAGTATGAGATCTTCAAAATACCCTGCAGGGATCTTATATGTATTGATGACATCCTTAACGGCTAATGTGATTGGGTTGGTATAAGCGAATTTGGTTATTTGTTCGAGACTAGACCTGAATTCATTCAGCGCTAGTCTTTTATCTGATGGTTTGTTGTCATTGTCTACGATATCGTCACACAACCTGCAGAAGGCATATATAGCATATATCGCTTTTCTTTTATTTGGCGGTAGAGTTTTTGATGCTAAATAAAAACTTGTTGATTGTGATTTAACAAGTTTTTCGCATTCTTTATAAGAAGTAGCTAAATCAGGTTTCATTTCATCAAAATTCTAATCTGCCAGCATGAAGTTTGTAATTGTTATTTCACAAACTTAAAGATTTTAATCAAACGCCCAAAACTTGTACGACTATTTCACGTGGGGTTATTTTTGATTCGTCGAGTTCGACTACAAATATACGTTGCCATTGTCCTAGTGTTAGAAGTCCATTTGCTATAGGTATTGTTTCGCTACTACCTAGTAATAGGTGCTGGCAATGAGAATGACCGTTTGGAGGTTCTCCTTCATTCATGTTTACGGTTCTAATTGTAAAGTCGTTATGGCCGTACCTTGCACTTTTAGGTGATAGTTTTTCTAATAAACTAGACATATCATTTAGCAGTAGTGGTTCATTTTCCTGGATGACAATAGCGGATGTAGTGTGTCTTGAAAAAATTGTTACAGTTCCGTTCGAAACATCCGTTTTATCCAATATCGATGTTATCCGGTCAGTTATGTCTATAAATTCAGGGGCAGCAGATGTGTTAATTATCAGCGTTGAGGTTTTTGATATAAAACCTGATTTTATAGGAGATTCATTTTTTGAATTCATCTAGATTTCCTTAACCAATCGAGAAAGTAATTTTATTAGTGACAATAAATAAACTATAACACCTAATTTTTAATTGGGTAAAGGCGTTTGCATTTCAATTAGTGTTGTCTTTTTGTTAAAAATAATGCAAGGGATTCTATATCTTTTCTAGATTCATTTGGGATTGGAATATTACTTATACTAGATAAAGCTTTAGTGCAATATATTTCTGCTAATTTGATACATTGTTCTTTGGTTTTAGTTTGATCCATTATATTTAGGACTTCATTTAAATCTGATTCAGAAATTGTTGGGTTATTATAAATGGCGTTTATTTTCTTTTGATTTATTTGGGTGGTTTTAGAAGCTGTGATTATAATAGGGAGACTATTTTTTTTTCTGATTATGTCGGCTCCGACTGGTTTTCCAGTTTTTGATTCTTTCCCCCATATTCCGAGAATATCGTCAGTTATTTGAAATACCAAACCCAAATATTTCCCAAACTCATTGAAAGCATGTAATTTGTCATGGTTTTCAGTTGCCAAGCCTGCTCCTATTTTTATTGCTGAAGCTATTAATGCTCCTGTTTTTTTTGAAATCATTTCTAAATAAAGTTCTTTTGTTAACGATGCCTGTCCTTCATATTTTATATCTAAAAATTGTCCTTCAATCATTTCAAGACATGCTTGAGTTAATATATAGTTCAGCCTGAGACACTTATTTATTGGTAGACCGGTTTTCATTAATTTATTCATTGTAATATCGGCAATTATTCTCAAATTGTTGCCAGCAATTAAAGCCTTAGGGTTTCCCCATAATGCCCAAATGGTTGGTCTATTGTGTCTTAATTTATCTTTGTCTTGAATGTCGTCATGTATCAAAGAAAAATTATGTATGAATTCCAAAGGGATAGCTGCTGGGATTGCTTTTTGAACATCGCCCCCTGCAGCTTTGCATGCTAATATACATAGGATTGGTCTTAAAGCTTTTCCCGAGATAGGTTTATTTGTTTGATATCCATTTGGATCTGCCCAGCCAAGAAAATATTTCAACATAATATTAATTTTTGTTTCTTCATCAGGGAATTCATTTTGCATTTTTATATCAACTTGGTTGTGATATTTTGAAAATATCTCCTTTACGCGTTTTTCAGCGTCGGAATTTGCCAAGTTGATTTTGTCTGAAATTTCTTGATGCACTAAATCTTTCATGTCGTCAATTTTACATTATCTTTAATAGCATTTATCGAGTAATAAATGACAGTATATATTTGGAAATCGTCATTGTCCAAAATCCGAGTTTTATAGTGAGTGTTAATCTGTTGTATATGTTTAAAAGTTTGTGTTATATTTCTATCTGTTTGTAATATGGAAAATTTTGATGAATATTATCGCCAATATGGCCTTATAACAATTTTTTTGGCAATAGCAATATCT
>CAYRIG010000065.1:0-7720 GCA_964424315.1 uncultured Dehalococcoidia bacterium
GCCTACATTAACCCTTATAAATTCATCTTCACCAATAGATGAAGCTATCTTTTTAGTTGTGGTAGCTGTGATTATTTTTTCTTGAGATTCAATTATGCCGAGCTTTTTGTTTATAATTGGCTTCACTATCAACTGGGTAGTTAAGGCGGCAGATACTGGATAACCCGGAATACCAATAACAGGTGTTTCTCCGACTATTCCTAGAACTACTGGATGGCCTGGTTTTATTGCTATTCCATGAACGATTACTCTGCCAAGATCATTTATAGCGTTAGATGTATGATCGTCTCTTCCAGCTGATGAGCCTGCATTTATTAAGATAATGTCAAAACATTCAAGCATGTCATTTATTGTTGCTTTTAAGTTTTCTTTATTGTCAGATATAGGTGGATGAAGGGTAGGACATGCCCCAAATTCAGTGAGCATTGAACCAAGCATTATAGAGTTGGTATCGATTATTTTTCCTGATTCAACTGGTTTGGTTCCTATAGGTATAATTTCATCGCCGGTGGGTATGATTAGAACTTTAGGGGGAACATATACATTGATATTTATGATTCCGGCTGCTGCGCAGGCAGCTATATCTTGGGGCCTAATCTTATGGTTTTGTGGTAACACGAGTTCAGTAGCGACTATATCCTCTCCTATTTTTCTGATGTGGCTATAAGGTGGTACCGGTTGTCTTATTTCGATTTCGCTATCGGTTACTTTGTTAGTATGTTCAATCATAATCACAGCATCTAGTCCAATAGGCATAGGGTCTCCAGTGTCTACTTGGATAGCTTGCTTTCCTAGCTTTAACAGTACGGGATTTGTCTCAGTTGCTGAAATGGTGTCGATGGCTTTTACTGCAAATCCATCCATCGCAGAGGAGTCGTAATTAGGTGAAGAGTTAAGTGCCCAAATCGCTTCAGCTGTAATCTTTGCTAAAGATTTATTTATTTTAATAGTTTGTTTTTTTCTACAAAATGAATTTTGTTTAGACAAAGAATCGAAATAAGATTCAATCGCTTGTTCTAAGGGAATATCGTTAAGGTAATATTCTTGATTTCTTTTTTTAGGATTCATTAATTATCAGTTGATAAATACATCAACTAAATCTCCTGAGTAAATCCCGGATTTGTTGATTGGGACTATGACTATGCCGTCTGACTTTATTAGAGTGTAAATTAAGTTTGACTTTCCAAATACTGGTTTTGCCATTAATCTACCAGATTGCGAATTGTATAATTTTACAGGTACGTGTTCTTCTCTTCCATTGATTGATGGGATATCGGTAGTAAGGATCGCTTGAGTTGGGGCTATTAATTCTTTAGTCGAACGTAAGATATTATGTATTGCCCTTTTAACCAATAATTCGAAAATTATCATTGCGGAAACCGGGTTGCCTGGCAGGCCAAATATCAGTTTATTTTCTACAGAGCCAATGATTGAAGGTTTGCCTGGCTTGTGTGCAAGTCCGTGCATCAATATTCCTGGTTCACCAAGACTTGATATGACTTTAGATGTTAAATCCCTACTACTGGTTGAACTGCCGGCCGATATGACTAGAAGAGAACATTCTGTTAAAGCTTTTTTAGCAGAATTGAACTGAACTTCGAATACATCTTTGTTTATTCCAAAGATAATCGGTTCACCTCCATGTTTTTGAATTAAGGATGAAACTGTATAAGAATTAATGTCTCTTACTTGTCCTTTTGACGGTTCTATTTCTGGATTTATTAGCTCGTCTCCTGTAGAAATAACTCCGATTTTCGGACGTTCAAATACTGGTGTTTGGGTTATGCCAAGAGCCAGTAATCCACCAATGTCTTGAGGTCTTATTACGTGGCCTACCTCAAATACTAGGTCATTTTCTTTTATGTCTTCACCTATTTTAATTATGTTTTCTCCAGGCGCAACCGGTTTGATTATTTCGATTAGAGATGGATCTATTAATTCAGTATATTCAACCATGACTACGGCGTCGGCTGATTCAGGGATCATGCTGCCAGTGAAAATTCTTGCTGCTTCTCCAGCTTTAATTTCTGTTTTTGGTATCGAGCCCATCTTTATTTCTGAAACCAAATTCAAATAAGAGGGTTGGCTTTGTGATGCACCATATGTGTCAGCTGCACGTACTGCATATCCATCCATAGTAGATCTGTCAAAACTTGGTAGATTTGATGATGAGGTTATTGGCGTTGAGACAGTTCTTGATAAAGAATCAATGGTTTTTATATTAACCGTGGGGAGTAAAGGCGTTGGGTGATTGTCTATAATTTCTAACGCTTGTTCTATTGGTTTTACTTTTAGAAAATCACTCATTATTTCCTAAATGAATATCTATTGAAATTCAAATGCGATTTAAACGAAACCTTGCAAATTTCCCATAGAATCGACGTCAAGTTGCCTTGGTTCTTTTGGTAATCCCGGCATCGTCATTATACTTCCAGCAGTAGGATAAATGAAGCCTGCACCAACAGAAGCTCTAAGGTCAGATATTTGGAAAGTATAGTTTTTCGGAGCTCCTTTTCTTGTGGCCTTATCCGAAATTGACAAATGGGTTTTGGCCATACATATTGGCATTTTATCCCAACCCAATTTTGTAAATTGTTCCCTTTTACGGCTAGCAGCTCTGTTCCAGTTAACTGAAGAAGCTCCATAAACAGCTGAAGCTATCTTTGATACCTTGTCTTCAATAGAATCTTCCAAAGAGTATATATAATTACATTTGCTGGGGGCATGATTTGATGCTTCTACTACACTATTAGCAAGTTCTATTCCACCTGACCCTCCATCTGCATACACTGAACTTTCAACCGCATCAATTATATGTGCATCTTTAAGAATCGATTTTACTTGATTAACTTCTGCTATGGTGTCTGAAGGATGTTTGTTAATTGCTATAACCACCGGTAAATTAAATGAATTTATCATTGACGATAGATGGGTTACATTAGTAATACCTTTTTCTATAGCTTCATGATTTGGCATTTCTAAATCATTCAGTTTAATTCCTCCGTGGTATTTTATTGCCCTGAGGGTTACAACAAGTACTACTGCATCTGGTATTATTCCACTTGTTCTAGTTTTAATATGCATGAATTTTTCGAAGCCTAAATCAGCTCCAAAGCCGGCTTCAGTTATAACGTAATCGGAATAACCTAAAGCTAATTTGTCAGATATTATTGAACTGCATCCATGTGCTATGTTTCCAAACGGGCCGGTATGTACAAAAGACGGCTGTCCCTCAAATGTCTGGACTAAATTTGGGTGAATAGCTTGTCTTAATACAGACATTAGAGGTCCTGTAGCGTTAATATCTCCTGCAGTAATTGGAGTTTCATTTTGTGAGAAGCCCACAACAGTTCTAGATAATCTTAGTCTAAGATCATCCAAGTCTTTGCTAAGAGCCATTATGGCCATAATTTCAGATGCTGCTATTATGTCAAAACCAGTTTCCCTTAATGGTCCATTTGTGGGTGAAGCGATACCTGTTACTATATTTCGAAGAGCTCTATCTTGCATATCTGTAACTCTGCGCCAAGTTATATTATATGGTTCGAATCCTGTTGAAGATTTTTGATATACGTAGTTGTCGGTAATTGCTGCAAGTAAATTATGTGCTGATGCAATTGCATGCGCATCACCAGTAAAATGTATATTAATTTCGTCTTCAGGTTTAAGCGTTGCTTTACCTCCACCACTACCTCCCCCTTTGATTCCAAAAATCGGTCCTAATGATGGTTCTCTTAAATTTGCAATTGCATCAAATCCAATCTTTGATAACGCTTGTGTTAGTCCAATTGAAGTGGTTGTTTTACCTTCTCCTGCAGGAGTTGGTGTCATACCTGTCACGAGAATTAGTTTGCCAGACTTTTCACCACCACCAATGGCATCAGTATGGATTTTCGCCTTGTACTTGCCATATGGAATTACGTGTTTAGGGTCAATATTTAATTCAGACGCGATTTTAGTTATTTCTTTCACTTCGTGTTTACCTTTGATGATTAATCAATATCATGTGTATTTAATAGATTATTAAATAAGTTTAATGAACCTAATTTATATTACGCAATCGGTTTTGGGTTACTAATATGATGAAAGCGAATGTTAACATACCTATACCCATTATGTTTGTTGTGATTTGACCACCAAAATGGTCCATTGCCAAACCAAGAGGTATCACTGTAAAAGGGGTTATGCCTATAGTCATAGTAAATAAACTTGTTACTCTTCCGTGGTAAATTGGATCGATATTGTCAACAAGCAATGCTTGATCCAAGACTCTTCTTCCGGTTTCCCCAAAACCAAGCATCAAACAAAATAGTATTCCTAATAAATAAATTGGCACATTTGATATTAATAATAATGCTATTCCACACAGGAAACATGTTGATATAAGCATTAATCCTCTTTTAACTCTTCCTAAGGCAGCAAAACTTACAGAACCAATAAGGGAACCTACTCCAATCATTCCAGACATTATTCCTAGTTCAACAGGCCCTTTTTCATACACTAAATCGATGTATGCAGGTAAGAGCATTCGGAACGGGAATGAGAATGCTACAAAAGCACCACCAATCAGTATTAACAAAATAACTAATTTGTTTGAATAGGCGTATCTGACTCCTTCGGTTAAATCCGGCCAGAATTTTTTAACGGACTTAGATGCTTGAGTAATAACTTCATCCATATTAATCAGACGAGTACAAATAAGCGAACTTATACATAATCCTACTACTGCGCAATAAGATCCTAGAGGACCTATATACTCATATAATATTCCTCCAATGATTGGCCCAATTAATATAGTAATGCTGAATCCCGCTCCATTTAGAGATATGGCATTACTTAAAAGTCTTTTTCCTACTAACTCTGGGAGCATAGATTGTCGCGCGGGAACAATAAATGCCCAAGCTGCTCCCTGTATTATCGAAGCGATAAATAAGTGTTGCCATATTAGTTGTTCCGCATAGAGTAATAATGCCACGCTTGTGGGTACTGCTGTAGCGATAATCTGTCCAAAAGTCATGACTTTCTGTTTAGAAATTCTGTCTGCGAAAGTTCCTCCGATTAGACTTAGACTAAGCATAGAGAACGTACCAGCACCACCAACCAAACCCACTTTGAAAGCTGAAGAAGTTAATTCCCATACCAAGAAACCTCTTGCAACAGTCTGTATTTGCATAGCGCTCATTATTAAAATTAAACCGATCCATAATTTGAGAAAATTTGGATTCAAAAATGATGCAAATATATCGGCAAGATTAACTTTGTGTTTATCTTTAATAGTGTATAGCCTTAATGAAAATCGACGGTGACAATGATGTTGAGTTCAATGGCAGAAGAATTTAAGGGGTCCAGACTGTTAATCGCACTCATCTTTTCCAAGAAGGCATTAACAGGTGTTCAATCTGGACCCGGAATTTCAGTAAATTATCGAACATAGGGTCGATTTCAACTTTGTTTACTACATGGTAGCATATATGCCAAATGGGTAATACTTTCGGAAAAATGTTTGCGGTTACAACTTGGGGTGAATCTCACGGCGATGCAGTGGGTGTTGTTATAGACGGATGTCCTCCTAAAATTCAATTAACAGAGACAGATATACAGTCAGAACTTGATAGAAGAAGACCTGCGCAAAGTAAAATAACTACCCAAAGAAAAGAAAAAGACAAGGTACAGATAATTTCGGGGTTGTTTGAAGGAAGAACCCTGGGTACTCCTATCATGATTATTGTTTGGAACGAAGATGCAAAGTCAAAAGATTACAATCATATGAAAGATATATTTAGACCTTCGCATGCGGATTATACTTATCAAATGAAATATGGTATTCGTAATTGGAAAGGAGGAGGGAGATCTAGTGCAAGAGAGACTGTTGGAAGAGTTGCCTCTGGTGCTATTGCTAAATTAATTTTAAGACAGCAATACTCAGTTGAAGTAACCGGATATGTCAAACAAATTTCTGATATGATTTGCGACCTTGAACCTGAAGAAGTAGACACAGCGATAATTGAGAACAATATAGTGCGTTGCCCAGACCAAAAACTAGCAGAAAAAATGATACAAAGAATTGAAAAGGCTAGGAAGAGCGGAGATTCTTTAGGTGGTGTAGTTGAGACTATTGTTAAAGGAGTGCCTGTAGGTATAGGAGAGCCTGTTTTTGATAAGTTAGATGCAGATTTAGCTAAAGGTATTTTGTCTATTCCTGCTTGTAGAGGTTTTGAGATTGGATCTGGATTTTCTTCAGTGACAATGACTGGTTCTTCTCATAATGATGAATTTCACATAAAGGATTCTGTTGTTCGTACGAAGACTAATTTTTCTGGAGGTGTACAGGGTGGAATATCTAATGGTGAAAATATTGTTTTGCGGGCAGCATTTAAACCTACGGGTACTATTGTGAAAGAACAGCAGACGGTAGATATATACGGTAATGAAGTTTCTTTTGGTGCAAGAGGAAGACATGATCCTTGTGTATTGCCTAGGGCTGTGCCAATAGTTGAATCAATGACGGCTTTGGTTTTAATTGATCATGTATTAAGACAACGTGGACAGGTGGGGTCGGTCATGAAAAATAATAATTCAGGCGATTGATAAATTTTTCTTAATTGATTTAAACCATTTTATCTAAATCTTAGATTATGGCGACCTAAATCGCTTACTGATGTACATCCCATTAACTTCATGCCTCGTTCTATTTCTTCTAGCATTAACCCCATTGCTCTTTCTACCCCAGCTTCTCCCGCCGCTGCCAGAGCATAAAGATACATCCTTCCTCCTGAGCATGCTTTAGCACCAACTGATAGAGCTTTTAACACATGGGTTCCCCTTCGAATTCCACCATCGCATATGACATCTATTTTATCGCCAACTGCATCAACTATTTCAGCTAATTGGTCAAATGGAGCACGCGATCCATCAAGTTGCCTTCCTCCGTGGTTAGATACCATTATTGTAGATGCGCCTACATCAATTGCTTTTTTTGCGTCTTCAACTGACATTATGCCTTTTAAACACAGATGCTTACCCCATTTTTTATTTATTTCTTCAACCGTTTTCCAGTTCATGTTTTGATCCAACATTGAGGTGAAGTAATCCCCTACAGAAACTGTTACATTAGTTCCTTCTTTTATGTGGCTTTGTAGCTGGGGCAACTGGAATTTCTCTCTGAATACGTAATTTAGTCCCCAACTAGGATGTGTGGCAAAGCTGATAAGGCTATTCAACGTTAATTTAGGGGGAGAAGTAAATCCAGTGTAAAAGTCGCGTTCCCTATTGCCACCTACTATTGTGTCCACAGTAACGGCTATTGCATCAAAGTCATTTTCTATACATTTTTCAATCATACTGTCGTTAAGACCTTTATCTTTATGAACATATAATTGAAACATTTTTGGAGAGGAATAATTTTTAGCTATTTCTTCAATACTGACTGTCGCCAAGGATGAGATGCCAAAAAATGTTCCAAATTTTTCTGCAGCTTTACCAACTGCTCTTTCTCCTTGATGATGGAATAATCTTTGAAGTGCAGTAGGGGAGAAGAAAAGAGGTAAGTTTATTTTCCTTCCCATTATAGAAACACTAGTGTCTATTTTTTCAACACTCCTTAGAATGTTTGGAACTAGGTCGCATTTTTCAAAAGATTTAGTATTTTGAAGTAAAGTAATCTCGTCATCTGCTCCTCCATCAATGTAATGGAATATAGGAGAAGGAAGTCTTTGTTTTG